>CALHVH010000067.1 GCA_938039225.1 uncultured Gammaproteobacteria bacterium | reverse complement strand
ATGAAGGGAGAATTATCAATATCTCGCAAGACAATATTCGTCCTAAAGATACCCTGACAATAATTATTGAAGGTACCGATAAATACCTTATCCCTGGTTTATGGGATATGCATAGTCAATCGATAAAACGGTCTCCATATATTCATCATCCATTGTTTATTGCCAATGGCGTCACTCATTTACGCGATTTATCGGGCTGCTTAAATCAAGATGACGCATATTGGGCATGTACTGATGACCGAAAACGTTGGAATAGCAAGGCACAACAAGGGCTTCAAGTGAACCCCATCTACCATGAACATTCAAACCACCCTCTTGCCGGCGGTAAAGAAATACCGGATGAATTTCCTGAATATCTAAAATCAAATGCGGTTGAAAAATCCAATGGCTTAGTTCAATACGCAAAATCTCAAAAGGCTGACACTATAGTCATTGAAAAAGATCTTGCCCGTCGCGTTTATTTTGGACTGGCTCTTGAAGCTCAGAAACATCAAATCTCACTGTCAGGAAATATCCCGTTTAATGCAAGTTTGCCCGATGCAATTTCCGCCAAACAAAAATCAATTGATGAAGCCAGCATATTTTCTTTTGCTTGCTATAACAATTCCAGACAATTACTTACGGCAGCAAACACCGATAAGTTTGAAAGCATTATATTAGAAGACGTTGTTGCCCAACAAGACCCCATTAAGTGTGGCACTCTGATGACAACAATGGCTAGCTCAAACTCTTGGTGGTCACCCAATCTGCAATCACTAAAAAATAAGTATGAACATAACAACTCGAAGACCAGCAAATTTGCTCCCTTGGTTTACAAGTATTTATTTTGGAAATTTGAAAAAAAGAATAGCTTAAGCGTCACCGCTAAAAACGCTCATGACGATTTATTTACACTGGCAGCTCAACAAGTGAATATGGCCAAAAATGCTGGGGTTAAAATCATTGCCGGAAGTAATGCTGCTGGCAACCAACTAATTGCCGGTGAAAGTTTACATGATGAACTTGCCGACATGGTGGATGGTGGTATGACAACACTACAGGCCTTACAAAGTGCCACATTGAGCCCCGCTATCTTTAGTAACGCACAAAGCGATTATGGCACGATAGACATAGGCAAAAAAGCCGATCTGGTTTTATTAAATGCTAATCCACTTGAAAGTATTGACGCCCTAGGTGATATTGAAGCACTCATAACTCAAGAGCGTTATCTTGATAGAGATGAGCTGGATAAACTTTTAAGCTATTCTGAAGCACAGGCTAAAAGCTGGCATCAGAATATCAAGTTATTTTGGGAAAGTATTTCAAGTCCTTTACAACGTAAAGTGCTTTCAGATGCTCGTAAGCAGTCTTCTGAAGAATAATTAGTGACAATAAAAATTGCTTTCGCGACATCTAGCGATTTTCCAAATTTATTGGAAGACGATCTTCTCATTGCTCAAAAACTAGCATTACACAATATACAAGTAGTACCAGCGATTTGGGATGATAAGTCAATCAACTGGTCTGACTTTTCTGCCGTTATTGTTCGCTCGCCTTGGGATTATTTTTTAAAAGGTGATGACTATTATCAATGGGTACAGAGTTTTTTGCATGAACACTCTCAAACCACATTACTGAATCCGCCTAAAACTATTTTAGAAAATATTGATAAACGTTACCTATTAGACTTCGAGCAGCAAGGCATAGCAATCATTCCGACTCATTGTGTGGAAAAAAACACGGCCGCCAATCTTAAAGATATTCTTAAACTCCGTTCTTGGGATATGGTGGTAATCAAACCCGTTATTTCTGCAGGAGCCTATGGTACCTGGCGAAGTAATCTAAACACATCGGAATCAGATCAAGAAAAATTTGCCGAACAAATCTCTAGAGAGACGGTTTTCATTCAACCCTTCATGCCTGAGATTCAATCTGAAGGTGAATGGTCCATTATGTATTTCAATGGAGAATATTCCCATTCAATTTTAAAAAGTGTAACTGGGAATGACTTTCGCATTCAAGAAGAATTTGGCGGCACTAACAAAGCTGTTGAACCCTGTTCTGAGATTCTTAAGCAAACCCAAAAAATAATGGACATACAAAAAGAACCGCTACTCTATGCAAGAGTAGATGGGGTTATTAGAGACGGACAGTTTTTGTTAATGGAATTAGAAATCAATGAACCGTCTTTATTTTTTGAGTTTAGTGAGAAAGCTATTGATATGTTTTCTCAGGCAATATTAAAGAAGCTTTGAATAACTAATCTCAAAGTTTTTTTACTATAAAGCGCTATAAAAGCACACTGAGAGTAATTTCTTAACAAAATTTTTATTGATACTAATCATCAGCTTATCGTATTTTCTCTTTTCTTAGCTAAAAGTAAGCAAACAGACTAAAAAAATACTATGTTATTATCTGTTTCCATCTAACGATGTTCTGGAGTCTACTGTCATGTTATTCTCTGAAAGATACTCAAGTTTTTTTTGCTTTTTCGTACTTTTCTTTATCGCCTCTTGCGGTGGTGGCAGTGGAGATGGAGATACGCCTATTCCAATTACCCCTCCAAGCCAATCTACATTAACGATTACCATTACAGGTAGCGGTAGTGTTAGCGATTCCAGCAATGCTATTAATTGTACTGCCAGCTGCACAACACCGTTAGATCCAAGTACTGTTGTAAACTTAATAGCAACGCCTGATAGTGGATTTACTTTTAGCAATTGGGCAGGAGCATGCTCTGGTTCAAGCACATGCAGCATTGCTTTAGGCTCGGATCAAACTGTTGCTGCAATTTTCACAGCTGAATCTTCAAGTAGCATTATCTCGCGAGTATCTAACACTACATGCCTTGCACCCGAACAAGCCAGTAGTGGAAATGAAAGTTATCAACTCCAAGCTGCTTTCCCTAACCTACCAGCCATTTCGGACTTAGTAGGCATGTTTCAAGCTCCTGGTGATTCATCTCGCTGGTACACCATGTCACAAAGCGGCTTGGTACAATGGTTTGAAAATACAGCCACTGCTAACACTCTCAACCCCTTTGTGGACTTAAGCAGTCGAGTACGTAACTCCGGTGAACAAGGTTTATTAGGCATGGCCTTTGATCCTCAATATGCAAGTAATGGTCGAGTTTATTTTTCCTATATCAATACAGACAATGGTCGCAACTCTATTATCTCCCGAATAAGTAAGCAAGGTAGTGAACCATTAAGCATAAGCAGTGAGCAAATTATATTAAGCCTTGAGCAACCCGCAAGTAACCATAATGGCGGCGGCATTGGCTTTGGACCAGACGGATTTTTATATATAGGCTTTGGTGATGGTGGTGGCGCTAACGATACGTTTAACCATGGTCAAAATACTCAATCCTTACACTCAGCCATCTTAAGGCTGGATGTGAGTGGCTCAGGTAGTAATTATGCAATTCCTGCCGATAACCCCTTTGTAAATAATAACAATATTCTCGATGAAATTTATGCCTATGGACTTCGAAACCCTTGGCGTTGGAGCTTTGATTCTCAAACCGATGAGCTATGGGTTGCCGATGTAGGTCAAAACCGAATTGAAGAAGTCAATAAAGTGAGTGCGGCCGATAATCTCGGTTGGCCAATTATGGAAGGCAGTGAGTGCTTTCAAACTTCTGGTTGTGATCAAACCAATTTAACTTTACCGGTCACCGAATACAACCATGACAATGGCGAATGCTCAGTCACAGGAGGCTTTGTTTATCGCTCAACTCGTTTGCCAGGTTTAGTTGGAAATTATATTTATGGTGATTTTTGTTCTGGTCGTGTTTATCGCGCTGAACCACAAGTTGATCAAAGCTATTCACAAGAGGAAATGTTATTGAGTGGAATAAACATTACCAGTTTTGCTCAAGGCTCTGATGGCGAAGTTTTATTATTAGAATATAATGGTGGTGCTGGGAGTTCGGCCTATCGTTTTGTGGATAATTCCAATAGTATTGGAAACATACCAAGCAATCTTTCTGATACTGGCTGTTTCACGTCTACTCAACAAAAAGCCTATTCTGATGCGTTAATCCCCTATGAAGTACATAATCAACTCTGGTCTGATGGAGCTGATAAAACCAGGCTTTTTGCTATACCCGATGGAAGCTCTATTGAATTAGAAAGTGATGGAGACTTTATTTTCCCAAATGGTAGTGTGATTGTAAAAAACTTTATGCGTGACAATACCTATTTAGAAACACGCTTATTCATGCGTCATATAAATGGATGGGCTGGTTATAGTTATG
Source organism: uncultured Gammaproteobacteria bacterium (assembly GCA_938039225.1). Taxonomy (GTDB): domain Bacteria; phylum Pseudomonadota; class Gammaproteobacteria; order Steroidobacterales; family JABDMI01; genus JABDMI01. Next base: position 8,341 of record CALHVH010000067.1, on the reverse strand, counting down.
AATGGTTAACTGACCAAAGTGACGCTCTGCTACTCGATGGTGATTCTTCAAAAACCATAACAGTAAATGGGATTCCACACATAATTCCCTCTCGTGGTCAGTGTTTTGAATGCCACACTGGAGCAGCTAACACAAGTTTAGGCTTAGAAGCCAGTCAATTAAACTTTGAAATTAATTACCCTAATGGAAACCTTGGCAACCAACTTGATGCCCTTGCTGAAGCCAGTTTTTTATCATCGCAAGCAACAGCTGATCAAATCACTCAAATGGCAGATAGAAATGACCAAACCGCTAGCTTAGAACTAAGAGCTCGTAGTTATTTACACAGTAATTGTAGTGGCTGTCACCAACCTGGTGGCACAGGCACTGAATTAGACTTACGCATACAAACTAACTTCGCAAATACCATGAGCTGCGATATTACTCCTGATAATGGCACATTAGGGATTACCGATGCACGAATCATCGCGCCGGGTGATGCCAGTCGCTCGGTGTTAATAGCTAGAATGCAGAGCACGACAAGCGACACTCGTATGCCACCTTTAGCAAGTCAGGTTATTGATACCGATGCAGTAAATATTATTTCACAATGGATTAATGATTTGCAGAATTGCAATTAATTTAATCAAGCTTTTTAAGTGCAGATAATTTAGCTTGGTAAACGGTTTTCACTTCGCCGTCATAGGTTTCTTGCAATGCTCTCTGCAAGGCCTCATTAGCTGCAACTAAATTACCACGTTTGTATTCTGACTTTGCAATTCCGAAATACGCCTGATGTACATAAGGTGCAAAACTTATTATTGTTTGGTATAAATCTAATGCTTTAGTAAAGTCATTTTCTGCAAATGCTTGCTCGGCTTTAGTTAATATTTCAAATGGGTTTTTATCATTATATGCTTTTAATTGCTTATTAATTTCTTCAACTTCGGATATACGACCTTGTTGCGTTAATAGAAGCTTATAATTTTTAAGCAGAACTAACTTATTATCTGTAAGTTTTAAGCCATATTCAAAAAAACGCTCCGCCATTTCAAGCTGTCCACTACGTCGATTTGCTACCGCGATTGAATTGATTGCATCAGCGTTTTCTGCTTCGCTTTCTAAGGAATATTTAGCCATCCAGAAAGCCTCTCGGTTGTCGTTATTCCCTAAAGCTTCTGCCGCCAAATTCCGATAATATCGACCTAAAAACTGTTCTTTACTTATATATCCATCGATTTTGCTATAGCGACTCGGGTAGTAATCAATTAAAGAATAACCTGGAATAGTCATCACCCCATCTACGATTTCAAAATTATTTTCAAAAACCATAGTTCTTACATGCTCAGCATTAAAAATAATACTTCCAAACTGTTGATAAACAGGAACACGTATTGCTAGTTGATATTTCACTTTCAGATCCACTAATTGGGCATATGCCGTAGTAAGCACTGCTAGCGAAATACAATTCCCAGAAGCGGTTTGTTGAGTGATTTCAGCAGTTTTAGTGTAATCAGAGTAAGAAAAATTATCTCCGAAACTCAATAAGTATTCATTTAGTCTTTCATGCCCTTCAAGCTCAGCATTTTCTGGAGAGTGATAAAATTCTAGAAAGTGTTTTTCTTGAGACTCGGTTAGTGAAAAAATTTCGCTTTCCGACTCAGGTAATATTGATGGCCCGAACGCTTTTGAACTAGAAGCGAGTAAGCTATCTAGACCAACTAACTGGGTCTCCTCAACCACTACATTACTATTTGTAGTCGCACAAGCCACAAGATTTATTAGAACGACAATTAGGCCCAATTTTAAACTTAAAGTTTTACACATTTAATTATGTCTTTCCTTACTAAGAACCGCTAATTTTGCTTCGTATATAGATTTAGAATCATGGTCAAAAGCTTGTTCCAAAGCTTCTTCTAATGCCATGCGTGATGCTTTTAAATTACCTCTTTGGTACTCAGATTTAGCAATACCGAAGTGACCTTGATGCAGATAAGGCGCTAAGGTGATTGACTTCTTATACAACTTAATTGCAACGGTATAATTCTCTTCATCAAACGCCTCATTGGCCGCTAACAACCAATTAAATGGATTTAAGTCCTCTAAATTTTCTAACTCTTTTGCAATACGATCAGCATCAGTTAAGCGATTTTGAGCCAGTAATAAAATTTGATAGTTTTTTAGAAGTACAATTTTATTTTGTGCATTTTTAATACCATATTTATATAACTCTTCTGCTTTATCAGTTGCACCTACCCTTCTATGTATGATTGCCAATGAATTAATTGCTTCAGAATTCTCAGGTTCAAACTCCAGGGAGCGCTTTAATAACCAATATGCACGATTATTTTTATCTTTCGCCAATGCCTCAGCAGCCAAATTCCTATAGTACATTGCCAAAAACTCAGTATCAGATACAAAACCATTTACAAATGTACTATTACTCGGGTAGTAATCAATAATTGCCTTATTTCGCCATACTGTTACTGTCGTGTCAAAGTCTCTTTGAGGCTCATAAATAATACTGCGAATATGTTGGGCATTAAACACCACATTCCCGTACTCTTGGAAAATTGGCACTCTGTTTACTAACTGATATTTAATTTCAATATCAGCAACTCTAGCCAATGCTGTAGTGAGCACTGCCAATGACATGCAATTGCCAGTTGAATTAGCTAATGTGGCTTTGGCGTTACTGGTGAAATTACCATACTCAAATTTCTCACCAATTGTTTGTAAGTACTCATATAAGCGTTGATGTCCTGGCTTATTTACCAATGAATAATCATTGTAATAGCTCAAGAACTCACGTTTTTGCTGAGCACTCAAAGTAAGTATGTCTTTTTCAGACTCGAGCTTTATTGGCTCTCCAAATTTATCAGAGTTTAAAGCTGGAAAGCTTTCTTTTGCATCTTCGATAATCGTTAGATCAACTAATGGAATCTCTACAGGCGCTGTAGTACACGCGGCAATTAGGCACAGCAAAGTTAGAGTCAAAGCATGGAGTAGATAATTTTTCATTTAATTGGCCCTAAATTCAATTGAATCTATATTAATTTATACTCCTTTTTTGACTGAATGTCACCGTATTTCTATACAATTTTTGCTAATAGATCTGCTCTCAGTCCATTAAAACTGCCATTACTCAAAATGACGATATGAGAATGCTGATCTTTAGCTAAAGGTTTAACTAATTGTTCGATTGCATCAGACGTCTGATCAAAGACTCGAGTTTTACCCAAATGCTGTTGAAAAACAGCATCAATATTCCATTGCAAACCTTCATGTTGAAAAACCCAAATTAAATCAGCAACATCAAAGGCTTTTGCTAAAACTGCATTATGTTCACCACGTTTCATGGTATTGGAGTGCGGATCAAAAACGGCAATCAAGAAGTCATTGGGGTACTGTTTTTTTATACCCGCTAAGATTGATTTAATGGCCGTTGGATGATGGGCAAAATCATCATATAAAGTTACATGTTGATTGCTATGTAAAATTTCCGATCGACGTTTTACTCCTTGAAATGAAGCTAAAGCATTACAAGCATGCTCAACATTCAAACCCACGTGGTGAGCAGCAGCAATCGCAGCTAAAGCATTTTGTACATTATGTTGCCCTATTTGTTGCCAATTAACCTGCCCTTTTTCATTGCCATTAAAATAAACCGTAAAATGTTTTGAACTCTCTTGTTTAACAGACCAAGCTTCTGAAGAATGCTCATCTGAAACAGTAAATGTAGTAGTTGGTGTCCAACACCCCTGCTCTAATACAGTGTCTATATTTGCTTCTAAACCGTTATACACAATTAAACCATCGGCATGAATAGTTCGAACAAGATGATGAAATTGTTTCTGTATTGCTGCCAAATCCTCAAAAATGTCAGCATGGTCAAACTCTAAATTATTGATAATAAGTGTATCTGGCTTATAGTGTACAAACTTAGACCGTTTATCAAAAAATGCACTGTCGTATTCATCCGCTTCAACAACAAAGAAATTTCCGTTTGTTGGTCTGGCACTTTGTTTAAAGTTACTTGGCACACCGCCAATCAAAAAACCTGGTTGGTATCCGTTGTATTCAAGTATCCAAGCCAACATTGATGCAGTCGTTGTTTTACCATGTGTTCCAGATACAGCTAGAACCCACTTATCCTTTAAAACATTTTCGGCAAGCCATTTTGGACCCGAGGTATAAGGTAGTTTTCTTCTGAGTAATTCTTCTACTACTGGCTTGCCACGACTCATTACGTTTCCAACCACCACCATATCGACTTCACCAACTTGTGGTAAAGCATCTGCAGAATACTCTTGGACTTCAATACCAAGTCTTTCAAGCTGTGTACTCATGGGAGGATATAATTTTTGATCTTGGCCACTCACTGTATGCCCAGCAGCTTGAGCCAGAGCCGCAACTCCACCCATAAAAGTGCCACCGATTCCTAAAATATGTATGTGCATATTGCTTTTATTGCCTTATTTTTATTGTTCTGTGTGCTTATTTTAATCTAGAACTGTGTGTCTTTAATGTAGATGGCTTATGATACGTGGCCTAGTAATAAAGTAAATAAAAAAATTGAATCTATGGAACTAATTTCAACCCATTCGGAACTTGAACAATTTTGCACTCAACTAAACCCTGAGTTAGGCATTGCAATTGATACTGAGTTTATGCGACAGAATACTTTTTTTGCTATTCCTGCAGTAGTACAAATTGCCCAGGACAGTAATGCTCAGTCAATAAGTATGTGTATTGATGCTACTAAAATTTCAGACTGGTCAAGTCTAATTAAAAAACTTGAAGCGGTTCCTTTTTGTTTAGCTCATTCACCTGATCAAGATTTTGAAATATTTGACCAACTTTTTGGTCATGAATGGGACTTCACCATTTACGACACACAAGTTGCAGCCGCACTTCTTGGCGAACAACCACAGATCAGCTATGCCAAAATAATTGATTTAATTTTAGGTTTAGAAATTGATAAATCGCAATCCCGTACAGACTGGTTACGACGACCTCTAAGTAAAGCGCAAATAGATTATGCCCTCGCTGATGTCATTCACTTAGGTGCAACATGGGAAAAGTTAAAAGAAAAACTTGAACATCAAGATAGGCTTAATTGGTTTTATGCCGATTGCCAACGAGCTATTCTCCAGCATAAAACTACCGAACCTAGCAAAAAAGCCTGGGGATCTGTAAAAGGAATTAAGCGCTTAAACGGAAAGAAATTTGCTATTGCTGCCTCATTGGCGGCTTGGCGTGAAGAAAAAGCTAGAAAAGCAGATATACCTCGTCGTTGGCTATTACCGGATGATGCTATTCTTGATCTAGCTGAAGCTAACGAAACTGTAAAGTCTCTAAAAAATAAATGGTCTGTCTTAGCAAAAAATGAACAAAGTGTGATGGACTTAATAGAGAATCCTCTCGAAATCTATCAAAATTATCCTACTTACCATTTTGAACCCTTAAATGCGGTCGAAAAATCCGCTTACAAGGCTATTAAAGCCTACTGCAATACACAGGCAGAGTTACTTAAGCTGGATCCAGCTGTGATTGCAAATCGTAAAACTCTAGAGAAGATTGTTAGAGGAAATAAAGATTTTCTTGATCCGGAGAATTGGCGTCATGCATTACTACTCAAATACTTAGAAACACTTTAATGACTGAAAAAGCAAAACAAACAACTGATAGAAATGCGATCACTGCAACAAATAATACAGTGGTTAGCTTTCCTAATGAAAAAATTTACTCAGCCAAACCCTATGCATTAATCATCGGTATTAATAGCGCTATTGGATTAGCATTAGCTAAAGAATATTCAATTACTCACCAAGTTGTAGGCACAGCAAGAGATATCAATGAAGCAAATCATAATTTCACGCTAGTACAAACAACCTATGCAGAAATTGATTTACCTGAATTGTATGAAACCTTATCGGGCATTTCATCCGAGTACAATGTAATTATTAACTGCATTGGCTTATTACACAATGCCATAGTTAAACCTGAAAAATCTTTAGAAAAACTCAGTGAACGCAGCTTGAGTGAATACTTTCGGGTGAATGCAACTATACCAGCCTTACTTTTAAAAACCTTGGTGCCATTACTGCCTAAGAAAAAACCGAGTGTGTTTGCAAGCTTAAGTGCAATGATAGGGAGTATCAGCGATAACAAATTAGGGGGTTGGTATGGCTATAGAGCATCAAAAGCCGCTTTAAACATGTTAATTAAAACCACATCAGTCGAACTATCACGTAGTTATCCTAAAACGGCAATCATTGCATTACATCCGGGTACTACGCGCAGCAAGCTCTCAGCACCATTTACAAAAAACTTACCAGAAGAACGACTTTACACTCCTACCAAAACCGCAATACGCCTCAAACGCATTATCGACCGTTGCAACTCTGAGCAAACGGGGTCATTTTTTCATTGGAGCGGTAATAAACTAGAGTGGTGAAAAAAAATGCCTGTGATTAATATCACAAGCATTTTAAAACTTAGTACTTTTTAAAAATGAAAGTTAATCTAACTCTGAAATCCTTAAAGCTTCTAACATACGTGTAGTCACATCTTCTAAACTACCAAGGGCGTCAATAGTAGTCAGTTTATTACGTGCTTTATAAAATTCAATAAGCGGTGCCGTTTGCTCCTGGTAAACCTTTAAACGATTACCAATGGTTTCCTCATTATCATCTGCACGATGCATGAGTTCACCAGAACAGTTATCACAAACCCCTTCTGCTTTAGGAGCAGAGAAATAAACATTAAACATTTGACCACAATCTTTGCAGGTTCTGCGACCAGTCAAACGTTTTAGTAAGACTTCAAAATCAATATCTAATAACACCGCTTCATCTAAAGGTTTATCTAATTCATCTAAAACATTTTCTAAAGCTTCTGCTTGTGAAATATTGCGGGGAAAACCATCTAAGATACAACCACCTTTACTCTCAAGAATTTTTTCTCGAGTTAATCCAATAACAATCTCGTCCGTAACTAATTCGCCGGCGTCCATCGCAGCTTTTGCTTTTAAGCCTAACGGCGTCTCCGCTTTTACAGCGGCTCGTAATAAATCACCCGTTGAAATCTGAGTCCAACCTAAAAGTGATTGTAAAATTTTTGCTTGCGTACCTTTTCCTGAGCCAGGCGCGCCTAATAATACTATTCGCATATATATAACTTTATTTTTTATTTAGTATGAAAAACTGTTTAATTTACGCACAGAACGCACGCTAATAAACATAACCCTAACCTGTTAAACAGCTAAAAGCAAACCCGAATTGACACTCATAACTTAAACTTAAAGCGAATCAGAAAAAGTACTAAAAATACGTTATCCTTGCAAAAAATTTAATAACTTACTGTACAAATATTAAGCTTGGAGAAACCTTATGACTGCTAAAAATGCCTTCTATGCGCAATCAGGTGGAGTAACTTCTGTCATTAATGCATCCGCTTGTGGCCTTATAGAAACGGCACGTAAACATAAAAAACACATCAATAAAGTTTATGCAGGCCGGAATGGCATTATTGGCGCACTCACTGAAGACTTAATTGATACCAGTAAAGAATCGGCATCCGCCATCGCCGGACTACGTCATACACCTGGTGGTGCATTTGGCTCTTGTCGCTACAAGCTAAAAGGCCTTGATGAAAGTCGTGCGCAATACGAGCGTTTAATCGAAGTATTTAAAGCGCATGATATTGGATACTTTTTTTATAACGGTGGTGGTGACTCAATGGACACTGCGCACAAAGTTTCTCAAATTGGTAAAAAATTGGGCTATCCAATCACCTGCGTTGGTGTTCCCAAAACAGTAGATAACGATTTACCTTTTACCGACACATGTCCTGGCTTTGGTTCTGTAGCCAAATACGTTGCCATCTCTACAAAAGAAGCCGCATTAGATGTGAAATCCATGTGCGCTACTTCAACTAAAGTATTTATTCTTGAGGTTATGGGTCGTCATGCTGGTTGGATTGCTGCTGCAGGTGGTTTAGCTGGACAAGGTGGAGCTGAACCTCCACACATCATTCTTTTTCCTGAAGTTCCATTTAATGCCAAAGCCTTTTATGCCCGAGTAAAAGATTGCGTGAACAAATACGGATACTGCGTAATTGTTGTGTCAGAAGGTGCCCGTTATAAAGACGGACGCTTCTTAGCCGAATCAGCAACTAAAGATGCCTTTGGTCACGCGCAATTAGGAGGCGTTGCGCCTGTGCTTGCGAATATGGTTAAAGATAAACTTGGCTATAAATACCATTATGCAGTAGCTGATTATCTACAACGTGCTGCTCGTCACATTGCTTCTAAAACTGATGTTGATCAGGCTTATGCCATGGGCAAGGCCGCTGTTGA
>CALHVH010000066.1 GCA_938039225.1 uncultured Gammaproteobacteria bacterium | reverse complement strand
CTACGTAGTTTCAGATAAAACTAAATGCTCAAATTGGTTATAATATGCTTTCAAATTTACTAGCATAGAGACTCAGCATGTCCTCATTACCAAATTTCAATTGGCAAGATCCTTTATTACTGGAAGAAAACCTTAGCGAAGACGAGCGCATCGTTATGGACAGCGCACGTAATTACTGTCAAGAAAAACTCATGCCTAGAGTATTAATGGCAAATCGTAATGAAAGTTTTGACCGAGAGATTATGAGCGAAATGGGCTCATTAGGTTTACTGGGTGCAACCATTGATGGCTACGACTGTGCCGGTTTAAATTACGTCTCTTATGGATTAATAGCTCGAGAAGTCGAACGAGTTGATTCTGGCTACAGATCGGCTATGAGCGTGCAATCCTCACTGGTAATGCATCCAATCTATAAATTTGGAACCGAAGAACAAAAACAAAAGTACTTACCTAAACTAGCCTCAGGTGAATGGATAGGTTGCTTTGGCTTAACCGAACCTGATGCAGGCTCTGACCCAGCCGGAATGAAAACTCGTGCAAAAAAAATTGATGGCGGTTATCGCTTACAAGGCTCAAAAATGTGGATAACTAACTCACCTATTGCCGACGTGTTTGTAGTCTGGGCAAAATGTGATGATGAGAAAATTCGCGGTTTTGTTTTAGAAAAAGGCATGCAAGGCTTAAGCGCACCTAAGATTGATGGAAAGTTTTCTTTACGCGCCTCAGTCACTGGTGAAATTGTTATGGATGGAGTTGAGGTTTCGGATGAACATCTACTTCCGAAAGTTGAAGGTTTAAAAGGACCATTCAGTTGTTTGAACAGTGCTAGATACGGAATCTCGTGGGGCGCACTGGGTGCTGCAGAGTTTTGTTGGCACGCTGCATTAAATTACACCTTAGAACGTAAGCAATTTAATCGCCCTCTTGCAGCTACACAATTAATTCAGAAAAAACTGGCCGATATGCAAACCGAAATTACCTTAGGTTTACATTCAAGCTTACAAGCTGGCCGAATGATTGATGCTGGCAAGTTAAATCCTACAGCTATCTCACTGATTAAACGTAATAGCTGTGGTAAAGCGCTAGAGATAGCCCGTAATGCCAGAGACATGCATGGTGGCAATGGTATTGCTGATGAATACCATGTAATACGTCATGTAATGAATTTAGAAGCCGTAAATACCTATGAAGGTACACATGATGTGCATGCTTTAATTTTAGGTAGAGCCCAGACAGGGATTCAGGCTTTTGGGTGAGTAGAGAAATACCTTTTTTCAATTCAATCTTATTGAACAAAAGCCGGAGTACAGTTTCGAATGATTAATTAAAAAACCATTATTGCAAGCTGATTTTATTTAGCGTGGCAATCTGTAGAGTACGTTCAATAGAGATTGCCGCGTCATTACATTCCTCGCAATGACAGATTTTTTACTTGAATTATTTTTTATAAATTAACTTTAGCAGTAGCAAAAATAGCCTGAAAATAATCGTCCATTGAAATCGATGCAATTAAGATTTTAGCCTCCTAGATTAAGAACCCGTCATTGCGAGCTAAATTTATTTAGCGTGGCAATTTATAAAGAATGAGCAATAGTATTGCCGTGTCATTACATTCTTAACGATGACAAGAATTGTATTTAGGCTTTAGACTTATCTTTTACTGCTGCAAATGCAGCCCGTAAATAAACCACCATTGAAATAAGTGCGATTAAGGCTGCAATAGCTAAGCAATAGTAACCAATTGCGTACGTGGGTAGCTTAAACAGAATAAACGGGTCACGATACAACAAGGCAAAAAGTGAACCCATTTGGAAAATGGTTTTTAATTTCCCTAACCAGTTAACTTTAACTACATCTCGTAAGCCTTGCGAGGCCATCCACTCTCTTAGAGCGGATACAGTAACTTCACGACCAATGATAATCAATGTACAAAGTACAATTAAAAGTGTGGAGTCATAACTTAGAATTAATATTAATGAAGTAATAACCAACAGCTTATCTGCCACTGGATCAAGAAAGGCTCCAAAATTTGAGGTTAATTCCCAACGCCTAGCTAGATTACCGTCTAGCCAGTCCGTAAATCCGGCAATAAAGAATATAGCGCCACAAATTGGTCTGGAGTATTGAATATCGGATAGAAACACAAGTACTAATACTGGGATTAATATGATTCGCGTCCAAGTAAGGATATTAGGTAACTGTGCTTTCATGTTCGGATTATAGCGACTGAGTGTGTTATGTGCGAACGAATAATTGAATTTGTCTATTTCTCATGCAAATGTTTATATATGCGTTCAGCAATTACTTTACTAATTCCATCAACTTTAGCCAGTTCATCGATACTCGCACCGCTTACTTCTTGCAAGCCACCAAAATGTTTCAATAACATTGAGCGTCGTTTTGCACCCAACCCTTCCACTTCTTCTAGTATTGAACGTGTTCGAGATTTACCTCGCCGTTTTCTATGGCCTGCTAATGCAAAACGATGTGCTTCATCTCTAACTTGTTGTATTAGCTGTAATGCCAAGGAATCTTCACCTAGAACTAGCTCTTTTTGCAAATGAGGCATAACAATTTTTTCTGCGCCAGCAATTCTACCCTCGCCTTTAGATACACCAGCCACAAGAAACGGCGGCAATTCAAGATCACCCAAATTATCTATGGCTTTTAAGACTGAATTAACTTGACCTACACCGCCGTCGATTAGCATTAAATCGGGGTAACGAGCAGCAGGTTTTTTATCAGCTTGTTGATCTTGATATATTCTTTGCAAATAACGTGTCACAGCCTCTTGCAAAGCTAAGTAATCATCACCTTCAGTTACGGCTCGAATATTAAAACGACGATAAGCCGATTTCTTTGCGCCTTTCGAATCAAAAACCACACATGAGGCCGTTGTCGCTTCTCCCATGGTATGACTAATGTCAAAACAACAGATTAACTGAGGCACTTCATCAAGATCTAAAACCTCTTTCACATTGTCAAAGCGTGTATCTAATTGCTGTTGCTTATTCACATGCTGCATAACCGCATGTTCAGCATTCATGCGGGTCATTTGCATTAACTGTTTACGCTTGCCACGCATGTCAGATTTGATTCGAACTTTATGCTTTGCCTGAACACTTAATACATTTTCTAGCAATTCTTTTTCACTCAGAGCTTGATCCAAAAGAATTTCATGTGGAGGATAATGATGCAAATAATATTGAGTTAAAAAGGCATCTAAAATTTCTGTAAATTCTGTATCTTTGGCGTAACGAGGAAAATAACTGCGACTGCCTAGATTACGTCCTTGTCGAATAAACATAATCGTTACACCAGTCACGCCATTTAAGGTATGTGAAGCTATACAGTCTAAGTCTTTATCAAAACCCGACATTAATTGTTGAGCCTGTATTTTCTTCAAGTTAGCAATTTGATCACGATAAAATGCAGCCTCTTCGTATTGCATTGCTGATGCTGCTAATTCCATTTTGGATTGTAAACTTTCTACAATGCTTAAGCTTTTACCTTTAAGAAATTGTATTGCATGTCCAATATCTTCTTGATAATCCTCTGCGCTTATCTTTCCAACGCATGGAGCACTACAACGTTTTATCTGATACTGCAAACAAGGACGACTACGATTTGAAAATTCACTATCTTTGCATTTACGTAAACGAAATAATTTTTGCAACTGGTCTAAAGTTTCACGTACAGCCATACCACTAGGAAATGGCCCAAAAAAATCTCCTTTTTTACTACGTGCTCCACGATAGAATTTCACCCTTGGAAATTCTTGATCGGTGGAGACATGAATATAGGGAAAACTTTTATCATCACGCAGTAAAACGTTATAGCGCGGTTGATGTTTCTTAATTAAATTGGACTCTAATAAAAGAGCCTCAGTTTCGGTATTGGTTACTGTTACTTCCAACCCTTTTACCAACGACAACATGCGCATCGTTTTTTTGGTTTTCGGACTCCCCGAAAAATAACTACTAACACGTTTTTTAAGATTCTTTGCTTTACCGATATAAATAATTTCAGCATCGGCATCAAGCATTCGATAAACACCAGGTCTACTGGTCATCTCTCCTAACTGAGCTGAAGGATCAAAATCATTCATTTATGTATCAAGTTCTGATTTAATATCGGCAAAAACCTGTTCAAACATACTTGGAGTAAGTCGTTTGGTATTGGTGTTATAACGACTACAGTGATAACTGTTATACATCACTAAGTTGTCACTTAATGCATAACGAGCATTGTGAGAAAATTTAAATTGCGACTGCTTATAGTTCATGGCTTTTAAAATCGCTTTGTGAGCAACCCCACCCAATGCAAGTACAATGGATTTTTTGGGCATATCTGTTAGCTCTTTAGCAAGATAATGGTTGCAAGTATTAATTTCAGCGGTAGTTACTTTGTTTTGCGGTGGTAAACATTTGACCGCATTACTAATTCTACAGTTCAGTAGTTTGAGTGCGTCGTTTGCATCTGTACGCCCACGTTCAATTTTCATTGGCTGATTAGAGAAACCATACTTAAATAAAGTAGCGTAAAGTAATTCTCCAGCATAATCACCGGTAAATGGCCTACCCGTGGCATTGGCACCATGTAAACCAGGGGCTAATCCCACGATCAGGAATTTGGCTTTGGAATCGCCAAAAGGAGCAACTGGAAGATTATGATAATCAGGATACTGCTCACGAAGCTCAGACAAAAAACTGGCGAGACGCGGACAATCAACACATTGTAAATTAAACTTTGAGCCCATGTTTGTTCATTATCCGAATTAAGCAAATTACAATTATTTGCTACGAGCTATGACATTAATTAACTTTGATTAACAACGTTATGAGCAATCGCCATTTTAATCAATTCGGCATTATTACTTGCATCTACTTTGTCACGCATACGAGTACAGTAGGTACTAACGGTTTTGGGACTAACATGCAATAAATCGGCAATTTCAACATTGCGTTTGCCTCTTGCCATTAATTGTAAAACCTCAAGCTCTCTACGAGACAAATCATCAAAGCGTTCGTCTTTGATATCACCAATGTATTGTTTTGCCAATAATTCAGAAATAGACTTCGAAAGATATTTTTCACCTCGAGCAACCGTTCTAACAGCATCAGCAATTTCAGCTACGACTGTGGTTTTACTTAAGTAACCTAAAACCCCCATTTCAAGAACTAACTTGGGTAAAGGTCCTTTTTCTTGACTGGTTAAAAATATAATTTTAGTTTCACTTTGTCGTAAAATTCTTTCCGCTGCAGATAAGCCGTTCATGACAGGCATATGATTATCTAAAATCAAAACATCAGGGTTTTGATCACGACAAAATTCTAAAGCTTCAACACCAGTTAATGCCTCGTGTACAACAACTATGTCATCCGTCTCACCTAAAACCAATTGTAAAGCTGTACGTATGATATCGTGATCATCAGCAATGCAAACTGAAATCGCTTGTGTCATAGACCCACCCTGTTCTATTTTTTGTTAATTGTTATGCCTTGAACTAGCTCATTTTAGCAATTACTGCGTTTGCAAACCCATCCGTTCCTACCAATGTAACCCCTTCACGTATAACCGTTTCTGGTGCGCCCGCTTTGCGATCAGCCGCTTCACGCTTAGTACGCTTAGACGCTGGCTCTCTTGCTAAATCAAATGTTACCTCAAGATTACTAATTGCGCCAGCTACACCGGCCAAAACAAGATCAGCTGCTTCAATCCAACCTAAATGTCTTAGCATCATATCCGCTGATAGAATTAATGAACCGGGATTAACTTTATCCTGACCCGCAAACCCTGGCGCCGTACCATGCGTGGCTTCAAATACAGCTACGCCTTCACCGATATTGCCGCCTGGAGATATTCCGATACCGCCAACTTGTGCAGCAAGTGCATCAGAAATGTAATCACCGTTTAAGTTAAGTGTTGCTATCACATCATATTCTTCAGGACGCAATAAAATTTGTTGTAAAAAGTTATCAGCTATCAAATCTTTTATTACTATTTCATTACCAGTTTTTGGATTAATTAAAGCACACCATGGGCCACCATCAATCTCTTCAGCTCCAAAATCTTTAACAGCAACCTCATACCCCCAATTACGAAAACCGCCTTCAGTAAATTTCATAATATTGCCCTTATGAACTAAAGTTACTGATGTTCTGTCGTTTTCTATCGCGTATTGAATGGCCATTTTTACTAGACGAGCCGTACCTTCTTGCGATACAGGTTTTACACCAATACCGGAAGAGTCTGGGAAGCGTATTCTGTTAACTCCCATTTCTTCTTGTAAAAATTTAATGACTTTTTTAACATCCTCTGAACCAGCTGCCCATTCGATACCAGCGTATATGTCTTCAGTATTTTCACGAAATATGACCATATCTACTTGAGAGCAATCTTTCATCGGGCTAGAAATACCGTCAAAGAAACGTACAGGACGAACACAAGAATATAAATCTAAATTTTGACGAATCGCAACATTTAGCGAACGCATGCCCCCACCTATAGGCGTAGCCAGTGGTCCTTTAATCGATACTACGTATTCTTTCAAAGCATCTAATGTCTCTTGTGGTAACCAAGTACCAGCTCCATAAGTTTCAACCGCTGCTGAGCCTGCATAAACTTGCATCCATTCAATCTTACGTTTCCCACCATAGGCTTGTTGTACTGCCGCATCAACCACTTTTTGCATAGCTGGTGTTACATCAATACCTATACCGTCACCCTCAATAAATGGAATGATAGGATTATTTGGTACATTTAAACTTGAATCGGCATTAAGAGTGATTTTTTGGCCATGGGCTGGAATTTGGATGTGTTTTGACATCATGTCTCCTTAAAAGACTAAATATTTGTTATTCTATGTACTGCGTTTAAGCAATTAGAGTTATATTGTAACAAAATAGTGTCATCATGATGACCATCAACTAACAACAAAAGCACTTATTTCGGAGCTAAAATGAACAAACTGACAGCATTACTAACAATCACATTACTTATTACTGCTTGTCAGAAATCCACAAGCCCTAGCCAGGAACAAACCGCATCTACAGACAGTAGCGATGTAAAGCTAGTAAAAGAAATCAGTCTCGAAGATTCTTTTTGGAATTCCTTAGCAATGCAGTGCGATAGCATATTCAAAGGGCTATCCTCATACCCAAGTGATGCAGAAGACAGTTTTTTTGGGAAAGAGTTAGTGGCGAATTTCAATAACTGTACTGACACTCAAATTCAAATACCATTTCATGTAGGAGATAATACTTCACGTACATGGATTTTTTCAAGATTAGAGAATGGTAAAATCCAGCTCAAGCACCAACATCTGCATGATGATGGCAGCGTGGATGAAGTGAGCAATTACGGCGGTACTTCTGATGGCGGTGAAGTAATTACCAAGCAAGGGATCACAAATATACACGTACATTTTCCGGCAGATGATTTTACAAAGCAATTACTACCAGAAGCCAGCACTAATGTTTGGACAATCGAATTAATTAGCGATAAGAATACGGCACAAGATGTTATGACATACAATTTGTACCGTCATAGCAAAAAACGATTTATTGCATCACTTAGCAAAACACCAGAGATTGAATAGTGGCTTATCAAGCAAAAACAAAACTGAATAGTGCCAGTGTAAAAAAATTCTTAAACAGTGTGGAGAATGATCAACGCAGAAATGATGCCTTTGAAATTTGCGACATTATGATGTCAGTTACCAAAGAAGCACCGAAAATGTGGGGGACCTCAATTGTAGGCTTTGGAAGCTATCACTACATATATGAATCCGGTCACGAGGGTGATGCACCACAAGTCGGTTTTTCACCCAGAAAAAATGCTCTGACCTTATATATTATGCCGGGGTTTTCTGCGTATGAAGATTTGATGCAAAGTCTAGGAAAATATAAAACCGGAAAATCATGTTTGTATATCAAAAACTTGGAAGATATTGATAAAAAGGTTTTAAAAAAATTGATTCGTGAGTCCGTTAAGTTTATAAAAAAGAAGTACCAGTAACTTAACGTAATTTCACACCCGATTCTAAGTTCAATTGACCATCGCGTTCTAAAACACCTACCTGGTCACCTTGAGGATTAACAACGATAACAGTGGATTCCTCTAAACCCGTTCTACGAATAAATTTTAATTCCCACCCGTAGTTCTCGATTGTAGAAAGCATGGCTTTCTGATCAAAGTTGAGCCACTCTTCTAGACTCTTTGGTATTGGCACCAAGCCTTTGCGCTTATCAATTTCCATAATTCTTCCTTCACACTGCAGCATATAAATTCTTACTAATCCATTCTAACGAATTCAATTCACTAATGGAATTAATCATTGTGAATTAAAGAAAACTCTATAAATATTAAAAGCTTAACTTTTTATAGCTCATCTTCAGCAACCACTACAAAACTGTCATTTGCACTTAGTGTAAACATTTCATTTTTAAGAGGGATTAATTTAACGCCACTATTTTGTTCTTCGTCGTCTTCTAAAGCTTTAATTTTCACACCAATACAGACTTCTTCACGCAGTTGAGCGATGGCCATCATATCCGCAAAAGAAACCTTGACCGGGAAAGCGTTAAAATACAAATTAGCAGGTTTTAAGTAAATTTCAGAACCGTCTTCTTGAAAAATATCGTCATAAACTTTTTGGATATCACGACTCTCTGAAATTTGAGCCATAATCATACTTACTAAGCGATTAGAAATAATTACATCTTTCACACCCGCTCTAGCAACTAGTGGGTAGTTTTGCGAATCGAGAATTTCAGTGATTAATTTTGTGTTCTTATTATCTTTTGCATTAGCGTCAAATAGACTTCGCAATAACAATAAAGCAACAATATTCTCAGAATCAACTTGTTGAATATCAATATCATCGCTTTCACCATCATTACTGGCTAAGATAATAATATTATCGTATTCAAAAGGTCTTAGCTCTAATAAGTGATTTCGATTTAAGCGATCCCTTTCAATGAGCTTAATATCCAAGCCATCTAATTCTGCATCTAGGGCTTCTATCTCTGCTCTTTGAGATGGTGTTGGGTTCTTAAGAAGTACATGTACTAAACTTCCATCTTTAACGTAATCTGCAAATTCACGTAAGATAATTGCCGACTTGTGATTCCATCCAAGAATTAACTCTTTTTCTAACATTTGTGGCAAACGGCCACCAACCAGTTTATGTTCAGAAGGAACCGCAACAGGATTTTTGTGATATTCAATTGTTGAATCATCATCAGCGACAATTAACACATCATCATCGGACTGCATTACGTAATCCACACTTGGGTTCATTAAAATTTTACCCGCTGCATTACGCACACCCAATGGCACACCATCCGGGAAATGAAATGCGATATCACCAAAGCGTTCACCGGCCCACTCATCAGAATCTTCATCGTAAAAATATAACTCACAACCATCAAAAGACAGCATTTCGTTATATACAACCGACAAACCTACTGAGCGTGAAGTTTGTACTAAGAGTTTTGCCAAAATATCACTGGTATTTACAGTAATCACATTATCTGGAAACGAAGAAGCGATAATTTCTCTATGCGTAGGATTGAAAATTTCTACAATTATAGAAAACTCTTCATCATCTTCCGTACCGATACCAGTGGTTGCAAGTACGGTTTGAATAGCCTTTGCATCACTAGTCGCTTTTTTCTCAATGCTATCAGTATCATTACAGCTTGCCAAAATAATGACCGACTTTGCACGTTCGATAGAAACCATATCTAAATTGGCAAATGTTGATACATTACCATTTCTTGTAACCAATCTCGTGGTCATGGTGTCAGGAATATTTAAACGCAATGCATCGTCCATTTCCTCCTTGTCTTTATCCGCCAGAATGACCACACAACCATCATCTTCACTCTCATTGGCCAGTATCAGCTCTCTAATTATTTCTAGAATACGTTGTTCATTCCAACCTAAAATCAGAGTATGACCCTGTTCAATTACTTTTGAACGACCACGTTTCAAATCGCTAATCTTTTGATCTAGACTCGTGGTGATAAACGCAATCAAAGCCGACAACATGATGATGCCTGCGATTCCAGCCAATACAGAAAATATTTTATACCCTGGCGAAGAAAGAATATCTTGAGCCATATTTCCAGGGTCAGTTAACTGTAAAAAGGTTATGTATACATTGCCTAAAAAACCGAGGTTTTGATACTGTAGTGCAGCATCAGGAAAAATATATAAAAATAAGCCACGCAATAAAGCGAGAACAACAAAGGTAATTAAAAACGTAGCGGTCAAGGCTTTAAAAATTGAAGCGCCACCTTTGGCCATAAAAGTATCAAAGCGATATCGCAACCAACTTTTTTTATCCACTTCTTTGACATCAGCTTGAGTGAACGACAGTACAGGATTATTCTTTACTTTAGATCTTTCATGCTCACGCATTGCTGCCAGAACTTTAAGAGGATCTTCTTCTTTTTCAATTACAATAGGTGGCATTGGAGCAATTTCAACAACAGCTCCTAATTGCGACAACGCCGCTGCAAGTTTACGAGCTTTGTCTAAGTCTATATTTTTCGATAAAACCACCGCTTTACCAGAAAATATCACATCAAGATCTTTAGCTTGTTTTTTGAATTTTGTGGCTAAATTGGTTTTTACCGTATTGAGCTCAAACCCCTCCTCTAATATTCCTTTAAAAATAATTTGAAACTGTCTTTCACTCATAAATGTTCCTTGTAAATATTTTTTTCAGGAATCGAACTTTTATCAAAGTCCAAACAGACCACCATAAATGGTTCCACCGACTATTGTTAAAGACACGGCTAAACGTGCCATGGTAGGAACTAAGCCATGTGCCAGTTGAAATCTATTCCATAAATCTAATTTCTTTTGTAAAACGTGTTCATCTCCAGGTAAAAGAACAGGATACTCTTTTGGGCAATGCCCTGATTCTGGAGCGGCATTAGGCTGAGTATTATTTATGATATGGCCCTTGAGTTCAGCCTCAACCTTAATTAACTCTTCTAAGGTTGAAGTTTTTAAAATATTGAGCACATGACTGATATGAGCTTTTGATTCTGAGGCCGCTCTAACCCAATCTGGCCAGTTCTTTTTATCAGCTGGTACTAAATCAAACTGTGGACATTGTTCCTTCCAGTTTTCAATACCTAAGTCTTTTCTTATTGATTCTGGTAGATGAAGCTCTAAAAGTTTTTGCGAAACTACCGTCATTGTCTCCTGGGTTTGCGCACATACTTTTAACATGCGTTTTTTCTCAAAATGACCTATTTGACCATCAGCCGTTATGACATTCCAGGTATTGATTAACAGTGCATGTTCATTATCTACAACAGCAGCCAGATGTTCTGTGAAATGTAGTTTAGACACTAGGCTTTGCAAATATTGTTTCCATTCAGGACTGAATTGCTCTGCTGCAATCAAATGAGCCTTACGACAATTGGCATCATGCGCCATCAACTTTTCAGCGGCGTCTTGTATTTCTTCACCCAGCTCTTCAATAGCTTCAGGAATATCTGCTTTATCTAAATCTTCGCCACGATGACGAATTACTCCTCCCGATGGTTTAAGTTCACCACTCATTAAGGCTTCAAGCGTATGGCGCTCAATTTGTAAATTACGTAAGGCTTCTAATTCGTCACCAATGGACTCAGGATAAATTTTTGATAAGGCATCAGAAGCAGGACCATTAACCGTTGCCATTGAATACATCTGCTCAACACTTGCAAAACTTCGTACAGGACTGCGTTTAAGGTAGGCACCCCTATATTCTGGAGAATAAGCAAGATTACTAAACTGTTTACTCACCGCTTCTACCGGAATAGAAGTTTCTAATTCATTCAGTTTTTCAGGGTTATAGATTCGTAAGCTAATTTGCTTTTTAATATCTTGTGGATTGGAGAATAATTCCCAAGCCGATCGTGAATCTATGTCTGCAGGTACATAAAGGGCTTTTGCGTTATTTTCTCTATCACTATTTGGTGGATGTGTTGACCACATTTGTGGAGGACGAGCTGATTCATCTTTAAATATTCGATGTGCTGCATCCTCTGAATCACCAGGTCTGCTTGGGGGTGTACCGTATTCAGCGTCAGCTAAGACTCTACGCATTTCATCGATAGTTGCGGTTTGGGCTTGAAAAATATCTTCAATTTTCTTGCCGTTATTGGCTTCACTTTGTACAACGTCCATAGCTGTTCGATAAGCATGATCAGCTGCTTGTAGCTTATATAAAGCATTCACTAAAGCGTCACTACCAGTAACTGATACGGCAACTAAGTCCGCATTAAACTCCATCTCACGACTTAAAGCTCTTTCAGCAATTATGACTACATTGAATAAGGTATCCATGATTGAACGTAGCGACCAGATAATAAGAGAAAGAATCCAGCCTATCCAAGCAATACGTAAATCGATTCGTGATATCCCTTTGACCACTTTGTCTAACCAGTCTCTGACCGATACCATATGCCCAATTATTTGCTGAGCGGTGTAAACCCAACGACCTACAACCATAGAACCTTGAGCAAAGTGACCAAATTCATGAGCCAAAACCGCTTTTAGTTCACCAAGGTTTAAAACATTAACCAAACCTAAGCCAACAATTAAATTTTTCTTTGAGGGAAACAATAAATTTATAAGTGATAAATCGTAAAAAACGGCAGCGTTAACTTCAGGGGTTACAAAAACGCGGTGTGGACGTGGTGCTCCGACTTCATCAGCTAACTCATGCAAAAAAGCAAACATTTCAGGTTCTTGTTCTGGGAACACTTCTATACCCGGAGTCTCACCCGATTTACGCACGGCGAACATGGATTTCGCCATGAACAAAGTAAGCATAAATGCACAAAACGGAAGTATTAAACCAAAAAGTCCTAGATTATTATTTGCAAACCCGGTAAAGCCACGATAGGTGATATAGGCGAAACAACACATCAGAGCAATATAGATGAACCTAAACAGGCTTAAGCCCATCATGGCTAACCAAGCCTGTCGTTTATAGGTGGATTTAGCTTCGGTTAAATTACTTGGTACATCGCGTGGACTTTCAGGATATAAATGTGACTGACTCATGACACCCCCATCATGTATTTCAT
>CALHVH010000065.1 GCA_938039225.1 uncultured Gammaproteobacteria bacterium | reverse complement strand
GCTTGGCGTAGTGTATTCATTAACGCCACTTCCCAAGAGTCAGTATCCACACCCACTTCTCGTTGAGTCATGACACAATTTTGATGTCGATGTACAAATTCAATTGGATCTTCGATAGTGATGATATGTCCATTTGAGTTTTTATTTCGATGATCGAGCATTGCGGCAAGCGAAGTTGACTTACCAGAACCTGTTGCACCAACAATGATAACTAAGCCTCGTTTTTGCAGTACCACATCTTTTAGCACCGGAGGTAATCCTAATTTATCAAATTCTGGTATATCGGTGGTAATAGTACGTAAAACAGCGCCCATGTGGCTTTGTTGAACAAATGCATTCACCCTAAAACGACCAATGCCTCGCGGACTAATCGCAAAATTACATTCTTTAGTAGCATCAAAGGCCTTAGTTTGCTTATCGTTCATAATTGAACGCACAATCACACTGGCCTGTAATGGAGTGAGTGGTTTGTCAGAAACTGGTCTCACTTCACCATCGACTTTAAACGCCGGAGGAAACCCCGCAGTAATAAATAAATCTGATCCATTTTTTGCTACCATTGCACGCAATAAATCTTGCATGAATTTAATCGCTTGATCTCTTTCCATTGTATAAAACTCTTATTTTTTAAAATATTTCATGGTGTAGTATTTTGTTAGATATTTACTTAGAACAATTCTTTTTGCTTGGCGCGATAGCGTGCATCTTGACGTGATATTTGTCCACGCTTGACTAACTCTTGTAGACATTGATCTAGAGTTTGCATACCTTCTGCTTGGCCAGTTTGAATTGCAGAATACATCTGAGCTATCTTCCCTTCGCGAATAAGGTTTCGGATTGCCGCTGTCCCAATCATAATTTCATGTGCAGCAATACGGCCGCCACCTATTTTTTTAAGTAAGGTTTGTGAAATAACAGCGCGTAAGGATTCTGACAACATAGATCTCACCATTTCTTTTTCAGCCGCTGGGAATACATCCACAATTCTGTCAATAGTTTTAGCCGCCGAGGTAGTATGCAATGTTCCAAAAACTAAATGCCCCGTTTCAGCTGCAGTTAAAGCTAAACGAATGGTTTCTAAATCACGCATCTCACCCACAAGAATTACATCCGGGTCTTCTCGTAATGCCGAACGCAAGGCTTCATTAAACCCTAAGGTATCTCTATGGACTTCTCGTTGGTTAATTAAGCATTTCTTACTTTCGTGAACAAATTCTATAGGATCTTCAATTGTTAAAATATGATGAGGCTTAGATTCATTAATGTAATTAACCATTGCAGCCAATGTGGTTGATTTACCAGAACCGGTTGGACCTGTGACTAAAACAATACCCCGAGGTTGATCAGCAATATCCATAAAAGATGCTGGAGCAGAGATATCTTCTAAGGTAAGCACTTTAGAGGGAATGGTTCGAAATACCGCAGAAGCACCTCTATTCTGGTTAAAGGCATTCACTCGAAAACGGGCTAGATCTGGTATTTCAAAAGAAAAATCTGTTTCTAAAAATTCCTCGTAGTCTTTTCGTTGCTTATCATTCATGATGTCATAAATCATGGTATGCACCTCTTTATGGGATAATGCCTCCATATTTAAACGTTTTATGTCGCCATCAACGCGAATCATTGGTGGTAATCCACCGGCTAAATGTAAATCAGATGCATTGTTTTTTACACTAAATGTTAAAAGCTGTGCAATATCAACGGCCATGAGATAATCCTTGTTTGAATGTATTTTTAATCAGCTTGCCTAGCCTAGAGTTTTTATAATTAGAAGAGTGACTTACTCAGTAATGAGTCAACCACAAATCAACACTAAGCTTTAGTATAGCGCACCAAATCACTAAAACCGAAGTCCAATATTCACAAATTTACAAAAATGATTGATATTCAACAAAATCTGTTACGAATTGGTAACGAAATTACTCAAATCAGTAAAGAATTAAATACCTCTCCTGAGGCTGTTACTTTGGTTGCCGTAAGTAAAACCCAACCGCTTGATCTGATTGCTGAGGCCTATCAGCATGGTCAAAGGGATTTTGCAGAAAACTATGTCCAGGAAGCCGTAGAAAAAATACACAACTGGACTGACTCTCTTGAGTGCGAACTGGACCCCATTGTTTGGCATTATATTGGCAAAATTCAGAGCAATAAATGCCTCACAATTAGTCAAAATTTTGACTGGGTGCATTCTTTAGCGAGTATCAAACATGCCAAGCGCTTAAATGAATTTCGTCAAGCAGATAGAGCGCCCTTGAATATCTGTGTCCAAGTACAGATTGAAAAAGAACCACATAGAAATGGGATTGGGCTAGAAGAATTGAATGATTTTTTACATTCGGTCTCTGAATTTCCGAGACTAAAAGTCCGTGGCATAATGAGTGTTCTGCCAAAAAATTGGCGTGATGAGAAAGCGAATTTTGGATTTAATTTAATTCGAAATAAGTACAGAGAATTAAAAAACGAACATACCGAACTAGATACCTTATCTATCGGCATGTCTAGTGACTATAAAAATGCTCTTTATTGCGGCTCTACAATGTTACGCTTAGGCTCTTCAATTTTTGGTCCACGAAACTACAACCCCGTTTAACAAACGATTTAACTATGGAATTAAATTTGACAACAATCACCTTCGTAGGTGGTGGCAATATGGCTAGAAGCTTAATCAGTGGCCTGATTAAGCAAGGCTTATCTAGACAAAATATTCAGGTAATTGAACCAAACTCTGAGCGCGCTCTAAGCCTTAGAACCGATTTTTCAATTAAAACTGTCTCTCAGGCTAGTAAAGAAATTTTTCAGGTTAATCTTATTGTTTTTGCAATCAAACCCCAAATATTCAAAACCGTTTGTAATGACTTAGCAAGCTTGTTAAGTCATTCGCCTGCAATAATTTTATCTATCGCAGCCGGCATAAAAACACAACAGATTCGCCAATGGCTTGAACTTAGTCGCTCAGCCTCATTAAGAATAGTACGCAGTATGCCAAACACCCCCGCATTAATTGGACTGGGAGCTACTGGCTTATACAGCTCTGATGATTTAAGCGTCACCCAAAAATTATCTATAGAAGCCATATTTAATGCTGTTGGAATAAGTATATGGGTTAATTCTGAAGATGATTTAGATACAGTCACAGCCCTATCGGGAAGTGGCCCAGCATATTTTTTCAGAATGTGCGAACTTTTAATTGATGCTGGAACTGACCTGGGACTAAACTCAGAACAGGCTTATCAGTTAGTGGTCCAAACTGCTTTAGGTGCCGCTCAATTAGCTAAATCGG
>CALHVH010000064.1 GCA_938039225.1 uncultured Gammaproteobacteria bacterium | reverse complement strand
CTGTTATTAACAGGCATTGTTCTAGCTGCAGGTTGGGGCGCTTTAATAAGCTTAATTTTATCAATCAGCCCTGCAAAACCACTAAAGAATATGCTTTATTGGTTAATGGGTGATTTAAGTTTTGCCCATAGTTTTCTTCCTGCACTCATTCTTTTATTTTTTGCGTCTTTGTTTTGCTTTTTAATTGCTCGCCCGCTGAATATACTAGCTCAAGGTGATACCGATGCTGCATTGTTAGGTTTAGATGTGGCTCTTATTCGAAAAATTATTTTTCTTCTAGCTGCTTTGCTCACTACAACAGCCGTAATTCTTGGAGGAACAATTGGTTTTGTGGGTTTAATAATTCCTCATATATTACGTATTTGGAAAACGGGTGATCATCGTTGGCTAGTTCCCGCCTCTGTGCTCGCTGGAGGCAGTTTGCTCACCATTGCCGACACAGCTGCCAGAACAATTATTGCCCCTCAACAATTACCTGTAGGCGCAATTATGGCTCTGATTGGTGTCCCACTATTTTTGTATCTGATCCGTCGCTGATTTCTGTATTTGCTATACCGCAAGCAAATTTTTATAAAAATTGGATATATTTAGGCTTTTCTAAACCTGAAAATATAGATTAATTTTTATATCCTTAATAGCAAATTAAACATGTCTTAATCGTAACTCACTGTTATTGTTGATTTTTTTAGCGCACTTGCATTATATGCAACACATCCCTAAAATAGATATCAAATTGATATCACTTTGATAATAGGTTCAAATGATGCATTTGGAGAAAAACATGAATAAATCAGATTTTAATTTAACTAAAGAATTTAAAAACAATGCCACCAGTGGTTGGGTCGCATTAGGCATCTTTGTTGTGGCAGGGGTTTTATTAGCTCTATATTTTATAAATGCCATTCGACTTAGTGATTCCAAATACATACTACCGGCCATCCCAGTGATAGCTATTTTCGTTTTCTTAACCAGCGGTCTTTTCACTTTACAGCCCAATATGTCTGCGGTTCTCACTTTGTTTGGCGAGTATAAAGGCACAGTTAAAAAAGAAGGCTTTCATTTCGTTAATCCTTTTTACAAAAAGAAAAAACTTTCTTTAAGAGCTAATAATTTAAATGGTGAAATTATTAAAGTTAATGACAATCGTGGTAATCCCATTGAGATTGCTGCGGTAGTAGTCTGGAAAGTGATAGATACAGCCCGAGCGGTATTTGATGTTGATGACTATAACGCCTTTGTTCGTATCCAATCTGAAGCGGCACTTCGACAATTAGCGATGGATTATTCGTACGATACATTTGACAGTGATGATGAGCAGTCTCTTCGCAGCGATACTGAAGCGGTGACTTTAGCTTTGACTAAAGTCCTACAAGAACGAGTTGATGATGCCGGTGTAAAAGTCATTGAGGCGCGTATTTCTCACCTTGCATATGCTCAAGAAATTGCTAGCGCGATGTTACAACGTCAACAAGCTGATGCGATTGTGGCAGCGCGTATACGTATAGTCGATGGGGCTGTAGGCATGGTAGAAACTGCTTTAAAACGCCTTGAAGAAGATGGTCTTATTGAGTTAGATGATGAGCGTAAAGCTGCCATGGTAAGTAACCTTCTTGTAGTTCTATGCGGCGACAAAGCGGCTCAACCGGTTGTGAATACTGGCTCACTCTACTCCTAAGCAAACTAAGAGGCCAGAATTTATCTGGCCTTAATCAGAGACAATTATGAGCAAACCACAAGATTTTAAATTCCAACACCAAAAGCGTCGTTTTCGTTTTCGTGTCTATCCAATGGGCATATGCGTAAAAATATTTATGGACGGCTTACTACGTGATATAGCCGTACAAAATACAAGTTCCAAAAATATTCTAGAATATTATTTTTTTGACGAACGAAAACAAGAACATAGAATTACCGTTCAAAGAAAGCTCTCATGGTTTAAATATAATTATGAAATTTTTTATAATGGCCAAGTTATTTATAAAACTATAGATAACCAACCAGAAACCGTAGAATAACTAGTAATGGCAAAAAAGAAATCATTTCTGTTACGTTTACCACCGGAACTCATAGAAGAGTTACAGCGCTGGTCTAACGATGAATTACGCAGTTTGAATGGCCAAATTGAATATGTTTTACGGGACGTACTGCGTAAACAACGAGGTTATACTGGTAAAAATAAAAAAGGCTCTGATGAAGAGCCTTAATGATTAATCAACTTTAGACAACTCATCAATCGGTTTAAAAAAACGTTCTTTACGTAATAAATAGTAATTATCATAGTCATGCGACCACGCCACTCTAGTGGCTTTACCGATTAGAGTTTTTGTATCAATTAAACCGATTTTTCTCGAATCACTAGATTGATCACGATTATCACCCATGACAAACATTTGACCTTTCGGTATAACAATTTTTTTATAGAAACCGTATTTTGGATTTGGATTATATTTTGGGTTTATCACTTGAATTGGATGTGTGATTCCGCCTATATCTTCTTCGATATGAAAAAACAAATCATCACCTGTATCAAGCTTTACGTTTCCTGGAGCATTTCCAAATGTGTTTAATTCGCTATCAGTATATTTACGATAATTAATTCGTTCTCCATTCAGAAAAACCAGATGCTCTTTTATTTCAATCACATCACCTTCGATTCCAATGACACGTTTAATATAGCGTTTACCTGTCTTAGGCTCAGGAAAAACCACAATCTCACCGCGACTTGGTTCGCCTAAATCTTTAACTCGGATATTTGTAAATGGAATACGCAAACCATAGGACAACTTATTAACCCAAATTCTATCGCCTTCATAAATTGTAGGTTTCATTGAGCCCGTTGGCACAGCATTCCAATCAGCGATTACAGAACGAAAACAAAATAAACAAAACAGCAAAATAATAAAGCCGCCCCATTCACTTTTAAAGTGTTGCCACTTAGTTTTACCCACTTGTTCCTGTGTGTTTTTTTCTGTTTGTGTATCTGTCATAATTTTTTCTTTATTTTACTTGGTAAAAGCGACTACGTGATCCACTTCCAAACGAATTCCAATAGGCTCACCAATCGCGTGATTATGATGACTTGGCACTAAAGATAATACTCTAGCCCCACTATCTAATGCCAAAGTATACAGAATGTCGGCCCCACGAAAGGCTTTGTGTATAACCTTAGCTGTTACCAGACTGTCGTCATCGTGGATAACATCATCCGGTCGTAGTAGGACATCTACATTTTGTAGAGGTTCCAAATCTTGAAGAATTTGCCCTTCTAGTTCACCTAACTCGATTAACACTTTACCATCAGCAGCAACACGGCCATCTATAAATGCCCCTTGACCTATAAAATTCGCTACAAAACGATTTCCTGGTTTGTGATATAAATTATACGCCGAATCCCATTGTTGCAATACACCTTGCTTTATAACACCTATGGAATCTGCAAAGGCAAAAGCCTCATGTTGATCATGCGTAACCATTAAAGCCGTAATATTATAATGCTTTAAAATCTGCTTAATTTCTTGACCTAGACGATTGCGTAAAGATACATCTAAATTAGAAAATGGCTCATCCATTAATATTAAACGTGGATTCGGAGCAATGGCACGTGCTAATGCAACGCGTTGCTGTTGACCACCAGACAATTGGTGTGGATATTTCTTTGCTTTCTTTTCTAGACCAACAACTTCTAATACTTCTTGAACTTTAGACGCTCTGTCTTTTTTTGATAATTGATGCAAACCAAACGCAACATTTTTTTCTACACTTAAATGCGGTAATAATGCATAGTCTTGAAAAATCATTCCTATCTGACGTTGCGCCGGTGATAAATGAACGCTTGAAGAGGTAATGATTTCTTGATTGGTTGCAATCTCACCTTCTTGTGGTCTTTCAAAGCCAGCAACACAACGTAATATTGTTGTTTTACCACTGCCACTTGGGCCTAACAAACAAGCAATTTCCCCGTCTGGAATGGTAAAACTAATATCACTCAGGATTTGCTGCTGAGAGTATTGATGCGAAAGATTTGAGACAGTTAATTGCATATTTCTATAATTTAGTTTTGTATGTGCTTATCGCGTTGTTTATTGAGTAAATATACAGGCACTAATCCTGCAACAACAATAGCTACGGCAGGTACCGCAGCCATAGCCCATTCACCTTCTGAAGTGAGCTCGAATATTTGCACGGCTAAAGTATCCCAACCAAATGGCCTTGTCATTAAGGTCAATGGCATTTCTTTCATTATATCCACAAACACCAGAGCTAATGCTGTAAGTAAACCAGGCTTTAATAAAGGCAAAATAACTTGCTGCCATTTTTTAATCCCAACTACACCTAAGCTTTCACTGACTTCTTCAAAATGTGTGGACAGTCTTTGCATTTGCGAATCTATCGGTCTATAGGAGACTGCAAAAAACCGTATAGAGTAGCCTGCTAATAAAGCAAAAATACCACCTGTAAATAATAGACTCGAGAATCCAAAATTATTTATAAGTAACTTACTAAACCAGGCTAAAGGTACAAACAAACCAATAGCCAGGACGGTTCCAGGTATTGCATAGCCAATTGTCATTAAGCGAGTTAAAAATTGAATAAAAAAAGCTGTTTTGCGATTGTTATTCTTTATTTTCAAACTTTGCTGTAAAGCAATAATTGCTACAGAAAAAAACGCAATTAGAATTGCTCCTAAACTTGCCAGCATTAAGGTATTAAAAAAGAACTCAATATAACGACTTGAAAGTGCTAATTCGCTATGCTCAAAAAACCATAGCAATAATTGGAGCATGGGAATTACAAAAGCTAGGGAAAATAGAAACCCACAAAACAGCGAACTAATAAATGACTTTGACTTAGAAAGTTTTTGTCTAGGGTTACTCAAGGCATCGCCAATGCTGGTATAACGTTGCTTATGACCACGGCTTTCTATCAGAAGAATTACAATAACAAACAACATTAACCAAGCGGCTAATCGTAAGGCTGAAGGGAGAGAGCCCATACCAAACCACGTATGATATATAGCAGTTGTGAAGGTATCAAAATTAAAAATTGCCACGGTTCCGAAATCGGCCAAGGTTTCCATCATAACTAAAAGCATGCCAGCGATAATCCACGGTCTTGCCAGGGGTATAGCTAATGAAAAAATTGCACGACGTTGAGAATAACCTAAGCTTTGCGCCACCTCTAAGGCACGTTGCCCTTGTTGTGCAAAGGCACCTCGCACGATTAAATACACGTATGGATACAGACATAATGACAAAGCCAATACCGCCCCACCACCTGACCTAATATTTGGAAACCAATCACTGTTACCAAATACATTACGTAATACAGTTTGCACAGGCCCTGAGAAATCAAATAGACCAAGCAAAACAAAGGCCATTACGTAGCCAGGTATAGCCAAAGGCAATAACAAAGCCCATGAGAAAAATTTTCGACCAGGAAACTCATACATGGAGACACACCATGCTGCAGCAATACCAAGTATGGTAGACAAAAGAGTTACGAAAATTACTAAAAATATCGTATTGGCTAATACCCTTGGTAAAACAAATTCATTTAAATGTTGATTTAAATCTGAAGGCGCCAGTAACGCTTGATGTATCACAGTAAATACTGGAGACAACATAAAAATGCATAATACTAATAAAAGTAGTAAACGCCAATTTACAAAAGCCTTCAAATGGAATGAAGGCTTTATTGTGCTGAGCTGAGATTGTGTTCGCATAGAATACTAATAAGAAAACTTATTAACGATATCCCGCTCTATCCATTAATTTAACGGCTTCAGCTTGTAATTCACCTGCCTTAGTTAAGCTTTGTGAGTCTGAGGTAAAACCACCCCATGAAGCAACTAACGGATCATTTTCAGCACTACCTACAACTGGGTACTCCATATTCCCTTTCGCTAGAATAGTTTGGGCTTGTGAGCCGGTCATCCATTCCATGAAGTGTTTTGCATTTTCAGGATTTTTAGCATGCTGTAATACACCGGCACCTGACACATTCACATGCACACCCGACAGTTCATCGGCTTGTGCACTTTGGTTAGGCCAGAATAATTTTAATCCTAAGTCAGGATCCTTTTTCTGCATACGTCCAAAGTAATAACTATTGACTATGGCAACATCACATTGCCCAGCAAGAATAGCCTCCATAGTTTTTGTATCATTTGAGAAAGGATCGGTTGCTAAATTTGATACCAGTGATTTAACTAAGCCTTCAGTTTTTTCCACACCATGTTTTGCAATTAACATGGCAACTAAGGATTGGTTATAGACTTTTTTTGAGGTGCGTAAACATAATTTACCTTTCCAGTTTGAATTAGCTAAATCCTCATAGGTAGATAGTTTTTCTGGAGAAACACGATCAGTCGAATACACAATTGTACGAGCACGTTGTGAAAAACCAAACCACTCATTATTTGTTGCCCGGAAATTGGCAGGAATAGCTTTTTCTAAAACTGGAGAATTGAGAGTTTGGAAAAGACCAGCTTGACTAGCTCGCCATAAGTTACCAGCATCTACGGTCATCAAAATATCGGCTGGCGTTAGTTCACCTTCGGCTTTAATTTTTTCGATTAGCGGCTCAGGCTTATCTGTCACAAAACGTACTTTGGTTCCCGTTTCTTTTTGATATGCCTCAATTAAAGGCAGAATTAACTGTTCGTTACGCGAAGAGTAAATCACTAAGTCTTGTGACTTTTCAGTCATTTGAGTTTCTGAAGCTTTTTGGGTTTCAGAGGTGTTTTGCGCCTTTTCACAGCCTGAAAGTACAAAAAACAGACTTAATAGGGCTATAGAGAATTGCTTGTGGAACATATAAATACCTGATTTAATTAACTTTAATTTGATTCAGGCATTTTTTAGGCAAATACTTAAATCTAAATCTAAATGAGAATATATCTCATTTAGATTTAGAGGTCTATGAATAGATTAAAACTTAATCAATAAACACAAAACTATCCGCTCCATCAAAATGACGCACATTAATATTCTTTGTAAAAGATTGCTCCACCATTCGAGTATTCACTGCCATTCGTGTTGATTCCTGAGCATCCATACTTTTCCAATGCGTAGTACACCCACAATGCTTGCAACTACAGAATATGATTAACTTATCGCCCCATGAGTAATTAATGAGGTCGCTGTCATCACAGATAATATTAACTTCACTATTATCCGCATGAGCCCATCGTGCGCCAATGCGATAACAAATAGAACAATTACATTCCGTTAGGTGAGCTGGAGTTATTTTCAATTCAAATTGTATTTTTTTACAATGACAAGACCCTTTCAACACCATTACTCTCCAGTTTTTAAAAATAAAAAATTCCATTTACTATAGAATAAAACACATGCAAGGTCTAATCACTAAAAAATCCTATTGCCCCTATTGTGGCGAACCCATTGAGTTAATACTTGATACCAGTGTTCCTCAGCAAACCTATATAGAAGACTGCCAAGTATGCTGTAGACCAATACTTATTAGCGTTACAGTCGATAATGATGGTTATATTGATTTACAAGTTCGCAGTGAAAACGAATAATTAACTAAATATTCCGGTTTGGTAAAATGTCCGTCCTAATAAAGGATGATTTACTTCTAAGGTAAAACGAAAAAATTCATTTTCAACTTGCTCGTGTTTAACAATGATATTTCCTGGAGTGATAAGCATGGGTAATGTCATACAAATTTTTCCCAGTCTAAAATTATACTTACGACTATGAAATTCTAAGTTCCCGTTTACCACCCTCACATCCAAGCTCATGGAAAAACCAAAACCCGTATGCTCTTCGAGCTGACCTTTTTCATCTAAGGCTTTAACTGACACAATAGTCTCTTCATATCCAGCAAAGCTGTAGTCTCTTCTCCATTCGGTTCCTTGATGTTGTTGGTTTTGAGTTAAGCTGACCACTACTGGAACCTCTTCACCAGCATGGGTTGCCAAAGGCCTACCGATAAGTCTACAAAATTTGGCAAACAACCAACCAAAAAAAGAATACTTTACTTGCATGTTACCTACGTAAATAATTTTTTTCCCTACGGCTGGTTTTACAGAAAAACGTTTTTGAATTTCAGGCTTTAGTTTTTTCCATTCAGTGTCGCCAAGTAATTTTTCATAACTATTATCAGGAACGGTATTTTCAGCATAGTTTTCAGCCTCTTGCTTTGCTCTCAAGAGTTCTTCGTGACTGAGTTTAGTTTTGACACTGAATTCTTGCATTCAAGTTCCTTTAGTTTATTTTTTACTTAAAAATTTTGTAATCTTGCTACCCATTTTTACTAACTTTAGGATGGTTTTTTGTGGAACTGTTTTAATGTCATCAAACCAATTTACTAGTGACTCAACTGAATTTAGAGTTTCATTAATCCTTGATTTAATTCCATTGTCCAAAAATTTATCTTTATCCGCCTCTAAAACACATTGACGCAATACGGTTAAGGTGGGATCTAACTCTCTTCGTCTTCTACCCTCAATTATGGTCATAATCATTTCCCAAGTATCACTGATTGCATGAAAATGATCACGCCTATCTCCTAATTCATGGGTCACTTTAATCAAGTCCCAACTCATAAGCTCTTTTAGACTATTGCTTACATTAGAGCGGGCCATACTTAACACATCACAAAGTTCTTCTGCCGTTGTAGGCTCTGCTGTTAAAAACAAGTAGGCGTGAATTTGAGCTACAGAACGGTTAACCCCCCAACGAGTCCCCATTTCACCCCAATGTAATACGAATTTTTCAGTAACTGGATGCATGTTTCTTTTATTTCTGTCTTTACAGAAATTAATGATATAATAGAAACCACAAGGAGGCAAGACAATAATGCACCAGACTTTTCGAATCTTAGTTCTTGGCGGTTATGGCGTTTTTGGCACACAAATTGTTGAGGCACTGAGTCAAGAGTCTAATCTACACATCTTGATAGCCGGTCGCACGCTAAGCAAAGCTCAAGCATTAGTTGATAGTCTCTCAGATGTCTCTTTAACTAAACTCGAAGCGTTAACTATTGATGCACAGTCTGAAAATCTAACTGAAAAACTATCTACTCTAAATGTTAATTTAGTCATTCACACATGTGGGCCCTTTCAAGGTCAAGAGTATTTTGTTGCGAAAGCCTGTATTGCAAATGGCATAAACTATTTAGACCTTGCAGACGGGCGAGACTTTGTTTGTAATATAGAACAACTTGATGAGGATGCAAAAAATAGTAACTGCCTAGTTATAAGTGGGGCCAGTAGTGTTCCTGGTTTATCTTCAGCCGTTATTAACAAGTACAAAAACCAATTCTCACATTTAAAAAGTATTGAATGTTATATATTGCCAGGTAATAAAAGCGAACATGGTGAAGCAACAGTATCTTCGGTATTAAGTTACACAGGAAAGCCGATTAGAGTATGGCAAAACAAACAATGGACTCATGTTTTTGGTTGGCAAAATATTCAACGTATTCATTTACAAGGTCTAGGGTATCGTTGGGCAGCAAATTGCGATGTACCCGATTTAGAGCTATTTCCTAAACACTACCCTGAAGTGGAAAACGTAAAATTCCAAGCCGGTTCTGAGCTTAGCTTTATGCATTTAAGTTTATGGGTTTTATCAGGCTTAAGTCGTCTAAAACTTATTCGTAATTGGAATGTATTTGCAAAAGCATTTACGCGTATGACTCATTGGTTTTTACCTTTCGGGACAGATACCGGTGGTATGACTATCAATTTGAACGGACTAGACAGGAATTCTCAGCCATTAGCAATTAATTGGCAGCTCATTGCGACAGATGGCGATGGACCTAAAGTGCCTGCTCTACCAGCAATTATATTGGCAAAAAAGATTATAAAGAATCAATTAAAACTCATAGGCGCTATGCCGTGTTTAGAATTATTTAGTGTAGATGACTTTCAGCTAGAATCTAATGATCTCTCGATCACCTTAACTACAAGCAATTCTTAAAACATAAACTATTGATTTAATTCAATTTAAAATACTCATCTGAATAAAGGTATACTGTGTTTCATATATGGAACAGGTAAACCTAATGAAAACAACAACTTCTCACTTATATACTTTAATTGCTCTAATCAGCCTTTTTTCATTTAACAGTGTTTTTGCAGATGGCGAAAACCAAAAAAATCGCTATGTAGCATCTTCAGGCATAGATACTGGCGATTGTATTGAAAGGTCAAATCCTTGTGCTTCGATTAAATATGCAATCGACAAAGCGGCTAAAGCCGATTCGGTTTTAATTGCCGGCGGTGAATATCCGGTTGCCGCCGAAGATGTTGTACATTTTCTTGGTGATAAGATTCCATTAAAAAGTGGCTTCTCTACACGAGATTTATTCAATACACAAAAATCGTCTTTAAGACCTGTCACACTAATAGGAATACCAGCCGAATTTAGGGAACAGCTAGCAGCAAAAGGCTTTAATATAATTTCGGACACTAAGAGTCTTTCTAAAAATAGACTTGCCGAAGTAGAAAAGTTTACTGCTGATTTTTTATATTCTTCTACAAAAGCAAAAACTGCAATAGATTGTGTCGATGGCTTAGCGAGTATTTTTCCTTGTAACAATATTAGCTTACTTTCTCAAACTCCTCTTTCAAGCATGAGCAGTAATCCTAGCAGTGGCAGTGATATATGGGGCCATGTAGACTTAAATAACAACCGTGAATACGCCTTAATGGGGCTGCGTAATGGCACCATAGTGATTGACGTTACCGATCCTGAAAATCCAGTTGAGGTCGGCACTGTTTCCGGTTTCTCCAGCACATGGCGTGATATTAAGGTTTACCAATTTCAAGATGGAACAGAGTTTAAAGCCTATGCTTATGTGACTACTGAAGCACGAGGTCAAGGTTTACAAATTATTGACCTTAATGACTTACCAACATCGGTTAGCCTTGCGTCAACAGTTTCTGAATTCTCTGACGCTCATAATATCTATATCAGTAATGTGGACTATTCACAAAATACTGCTTTAGAAGGAATGCAGGCTTATATCTACATTGTTGGCGCCGATAAGAATGGCGGAGCATTTAGAATTTTTGATTTAGATAACCCCACAAGCCCAAATTTAGTAACCACCCCTCCAGCGGGTACTGGTTATGTTCATGATGCAAGTAGTTTAGTAATTACCGATGCTCGTACTTCTCAATGCGCTTCAGGGCATAATCCTTGTGAAGTTTATATAGATTTCAATGAAAATTCAGTCGACATCTGGGATATGACTGACAAAAGTGCACCTTTTCAAATCAGCACAACCCCTTATGCAAATTCTGTCTATACCCACTCTGGCTGGCCATCTAAAGACGGAAATTTTGTATTTATTCAAGATGAACTCGACGAACAAAACCTAGGACTGAATACAACGCTAAGGACTTTGGATATTTCTAGTTTAGTTAGCCCAAGTATCTCAAATACCTATACTGGACCAACTCGTGCAACCGACCATAATGGCTTTACACTGGGCGATAAGTATTTTATGTCAAATTATCGCCGGGGCTTGAGCGTCTTAGATGTTACTAATCCTAACAACCCAGTTGAGGCGGCTTATTTTGACACTTTCCCAGCGCCCACTGCAAACTCCGCGAATACGGATGGTGCTTGGGGTACCTATCCATATTTACCAAGCGGTAATATTTTGGTTAGCGATATTAATAACGGTCTATTTGTACTCCAAGAAAAACCCAATGCATTTTCAAATAACAATGGCATTATTGGGCTCTCATCAGACACTATAACTGTTTCTGAAGACACTGGAACTGTTAACATCTTGGTTGAACGTACTAGTGGCTCTGATGGGGAAGTATCTGTTAATTTCACAACCGCAGATGGCTCGGCGATATCAGGTGAAGACTACGCAAATGTCAGCGGCACCTTGACCTGGTCTGACAATGACACTGAAGCTAAAAGCATTAGCGTAACTATTACCGATGATACAACTGAAGAAGGTATTGAAAACTTCACCGTAAGCATTAGTGATCCAAGCAATGGAGCGGAACTAGGCGTTTCGTCAACTGAAGTAAATATCTCTGCAAATGATGCACCTGCCCCTACAACTCCAGGTGTTACAACTCCAACAGATAATGGTGGTGGTGGCGGAAGCCTTGGATTTTTGTTTTCATTCTTACTTTACTTAAAATTTATTAGAAGAAAGAAAATTTAAACTACAACCTTAAAAGACCTGATTTATATCAGGTCTTTTTTTAACTCATCAATTCAATTCTATCCACGGGTTTGCATGTGAAGGGTTTTTAACAAATTCCTCATCCGTTAAGCTTTCTAAAAAAGCTAAGAGTTCCTCTCTCTCCTGCTGACTTAAATCAAACCCTTTTATAAATTTATTTTTTAATGGGCTGGCACTTCCATCTCCTTGGTTTTTACCATTTACAATGTTTCTTCCTCCAGCCGAGTAATGATCCAAGACTTCGTCAAGAGAGACAATACTCCCATCATGCATATAAGGTGCAGTCAATTCAATATTCCGTAATGAGGGGGCTTTGAAATGTCCCATATCTTCTGTATTTTGGGTAATGCTAAATACACCTTGATTTAGTTCAGGATATGCGCCATTAGCATCAAGATTATACAAGCCATTATTGTGAAAAGGTTTAAGTTTTAGTTGCTCGGTTGCATGCGAAGAGGAATCAGAAAAATTAAACCCTCCATGACAATGAAAACATTCTACTTTTTCAGAAAAAAATAAATTCATTCCTTTTAGGGCCTTGCTACTCATGGCTGTATCATCTCCCAACAAATATCTATCATAAGCCGCATTACCACTGATTAAAGATCGTTGAAAACTGGCTAGAGCTTGTGACACAGAATGTATAGAAATTCCCTGATTCGAAAACGCTTTCTTAAAAAGAGTGCTATAAATTGGCTGCTTTGATAAATAGTTTATGATTTCTTGCTCTCTGCCTGACATACCCATTTCAACTGGCTCTTCTGCAAATAATGGGACTAATAATTGATGCTCTAAAGTCTCAGTTAATGGGTCCGCCCAATTTAAACTAGCCACATAAGCAATATTTGCTAAACTCATTGAACCACGTGGATGTAGTTGTCCAGTTGCTCCCAGTGCACGAGGTAAACCATCGGTAAACGCTTTTTCTTGTAGGTGACAACTAGCACAAGATTTAGTTTTGTTTACCGATAAATTCATGTCATAAAATAAATGACGTCCAAGCTCTACCTTAGCTTGACTCATTGGATTATCTAGCGGAATAAGTGGCTCAGGGAAATGTTCTGGCAAATTCCATTGATAAGTTTTATTGGGCTGATGATTAATCACTAAATAAATAATGACTAAAAAGAAAACAACACCAATTAATTTAAATAAGATTTTCATTACTGACTTGCTGTTTTGAATACCGTATTTTGTAAAGCACTTATCCAATCTTTACAATGTTCTTGTTCAAAATCACCCATACATAATGATTCTTGTTCGGGTCTAATTAATTCATCCAAATGCACTTCAATTACGGGCTTAGAAATATCAAAATCAGATAAATTAAACAGTAAACGATTTGGAGTTTTGCAGTCAACATTATCCGGGATTTTTCCTTCACATCCGGAACTTCCCAAATGCAGGCGATTAATCTGATTATTCTTTAAATACTCTAAGCGTAAAAACTTATAACCTGATAACCATTGCCAGTGCATATCTGAACGGTTCAAAGGCGCTTGAGCTTTAACTGGGTTTTGATGATTTAAACCCGTTGGAATTCCTAACTTAAAACTCAAATTACCAAAATCATTTATTTGGTTTTTAACAATAATAGCTTGATTAAAACTAAGCATAAGTTTACTTTGACAATGCCTCTGTGTTGCTGAAAAATCCACATAGACTATCCCGGCATGTTGGAACTGATTATCGATAAGTGACAACTTCTTTTCAGCTATGCTCAAATCGTGAAGGTAAAACCGGAATTCACTGAGTTGTACAGGTAACTTAACTAAATTAGCACAATTAATTTTCTTTCCTTGATAGTACATCACCAAGTC
>CALHVH010000063.1 GCA_938039225.1 uncultured Gammaproteobacteria bacterium | reverse complement strand
TAGGAGGTTTTATGCAAACCTTAATCCGCGCCATTATTTTATCTCTATTGATTTCCATTTTATCAGCCTGTTCGTCTCTGACATCGTTTGAAAAACCCACTTTGAGTATTGCTGATCTTAGACCCACTAAGTTTGCTAAGGATGGTCAAGTGTTTACCTTAAAACTTAAAGTAGACAACCCTAACGGTATAGCATTACCTATTGCAGGTTTAAATTACGCATTGAATTTATCTGGGTATGATATTGCTCAAGGTTTCAGTGACAAGGCTGTGAGTATTCCAGCTAATGGTACAGGTTTTGTCGAGGTAGATATAAAAGCAAATCTAATTGAAATTTTACCAAAGCTAGCCAAGTCGCTTATGTCAGGTGAAAGAAATTTAAGTTATGATTTGAAAGGTCAGGTTAATTTAAACAGTCGTTTTGTAAAAACCATTCCATTTGATAAAAAGGGTGAGTTTGAGTTTAACCCTTTTGATTTAATGAAAATTTCGTTATAAAGGAAAATATTATGCAAAGAGTATTGTCAGTATTGTTATTGAGTTCAATGTTTTTTATGAGCGCCTGTTCGTCATTATCCTCTCTGATTGAAAAACCAGGAGTAAGTGTTGCGGATTT
This sequence comes from uncultured Gammaproteobacteria bacterium, assembly GCA_938039225.1. GTDB lineage: Bacteria > Pseudomonadota > Gammaproteobacteria > Steroidobacterales > JABDMI01 > JABDMI01. Next base: position 10,039 of record CALHVH010000063.1, on the reverse strand, counting down.
CGCCTTGAAAGAGCTTAATGCAAATTCGCAAACGTTTACCGTTCGTTTGAAAGTTGATAATCCTAATGGTTTTTCACTACCGATTGCTGGACTTGATTATGGCTTAAATATTTTAGGCACAGATGTACTTAATGGCTCGAACGCGACTGGGGTACGTATACCTGCAAATGGATCAGATTTTATCGATTTAGATTTAAGCGTTGATTTAGTGAATAGTATTCCTGGAATCGTTAATGCATTGAAAAGTAGTAATGGAAATTTAAGTTATGGCTTGAATGGAGCTGTAAAGCTGGATAATCCTTTAATTAAAAGCGTTCCATTTAATACCAGTGGAGAATATAAACTGAGCCTTGCAGATTTATTGAAATTTCTATAGAAAACAGTAATTTTAAATAGCCAAGAGGTGACGCTGATGTCTAGACATGAGAAGATAAATTATCTTGAATTTCCGGCAAGCAATTTACAAGCTTGTAAAGAGTTTTTTAGTAAAGCTTTTGCGTGGACATTCACAGACTATGGCCCGGAGTACACGGCATTTTCTTCATCAGAGGCCGGTCTTGATGGTGGTTTTTTTAAATCGGACCAATACGTGTCAACGCAGAGAGGAAGTGCTTTGGTCGTCTTTTATAGCGATGATTTAGAAAGCACTCAGGCTACGGTTATAAAGTGTGGCGGCACTATTGTGCAAGAAATTTTTTCTTTTCCGGGTGGGCGACGTTTCCACTTTGCTGATCCATGCGGTAATGAGTTTGCGGTTTGGACAGAAACTGACTAAAGGATTTTGATATGAAAAATAAAGTAGTACTCATTACTGGAACTTCTTCGGGTGTGGGTTTAAACCTCTCTATAATTCTAGCAAAAAGTGGTTATAAGGTTTACGCCTCTATGCGTAACTTAGCAAAAAAAGATAATTTACTATCTGCGGCAAAAGAAGCGGGTGTTGATGTAGAGCTCATGCAGTTAGATGTGCAAGACATGGCAAGTATTCAACGATGTGTTGATGACATAATTGCTGCTGAAGGTGCGTTGGATGTTCTAGTTAATAATGCTGGCGCTGGTTTCATTCGCACTACAGAACAAGCAACGGAAGAAGAAATTCAATGGGTGATTGATGTGAACCTTACTGGTGTCATTCGTTGCACTAAGGCTGTATTGCCACATATGCGTAAAGCTCGTTCGGGTCGTGTGGTAAATATTTCATCGGTTGGTGGCTTGGTGGGCCAACCATTTAATGAAATGTATTGTGCAGCAAAATTTGCCGTAGAAGGTTATACCGAGTCATTAGCAACTTACGTACAACCAAATTTTAATATTCATTTTACCTCGATACAGCCTGGCGGCATTGCTACCGAGTTTGCAAATAATGTACTGCAACAATTTGCTGGTACAGGCGGTATGAAGGATGATGAATATAAACCAATACTTGAAAAATACATTGGTGGCGCTAGACAACGTGCAGCGTCAGGTGAAGCTGCGGAATCTTATCAGACATCTGAAGAGGTTGCTTTAGTTGTTGCGGATTGCATAAATATGGATAATCCGCCAATTCGAATGCGTACCTCAGACTGGTCAGAAGAGTTTGCGAAATTAAAAACCCAAGCTGATCCTGATGGTAAGTTACAACAAGAAGATGTGATTAAACGATTTTTGACTTAAAGAAAAATGAATATTATTTTGGTATCAATTTTTTATATGATATCTAATGTCTATTAGAAACTATTAACAGAACCGCTATGAAGACTAACTTTGTGCTTCCTCAAACTCTAGATTTCTTAGCAAATTTTGGTATTGATTCTAGTTTCATTCTAAAACGTGAATTACCTTCTTTTGAAAATGCAATTAACTTAGTTGTCGCCGATGTGAGTCAGAGTGGTCGCGAACATGAGTTAGTTTTAGAGGCCGCGAATGCCTGGCAAGCTATGAAAAAGGCAGCGCATGCAGAATCTATTAGTCTTATCATTGTGTCAGCATTTCGTAGTTTCTCTAGGCAAGCTGAAATTGTCACTCACAGTATTGAAAACACTGACGATATAGAATCTATTTTCAAACTCAGTGCCCCTCCAGGATACAGCGAACATCACTCAGGCAAAGCCATTGATATTGGCACAATGGGATGCAAGCCCTTATCACAAGAGTTTGCCCAAACCACAGCCTATGATTGGTTAATGGAAAATGCTAAAGAGTTTGGTTTTCGTCTGACATACCCAGTAAATAACAAATACGGTTTTCAGTTTGAGCCTTGGCATTGGTTTTATATTGGAAAGCCAGTTATTAGAAAGATAACTATTTCAGATGTAAATCATCTACAGGCATTGGGTATACAAACGTTTACGGAAACATTTTCCGATTCGAATTCAAAAGATGATTTAGAAAATTATTTTTCTGAAAAATTCAATTTGACACAACTTACTAGAGAGCTTACTAATCCGAATTCTGCATTTTATTTTGTTGAATTAGATGGGCAGTCAGTGGGTTATTTAAAAACAAATACAAAGTCAGCCCAAACGGATAATACGCTAATGGATGCTTTAGAAATAGAGCGTATCTATATATTGAAGGAGTTTCAAGGTAGAAAATTAGGTAAATTACTTTTTCATAAGGCCTTAGAAATTACTCAACAAGCAAACTTAAAGCGAATATGGCTTGGTGTCTGGGAGCATAATGTGCAAGCGATTGGTTTTTATCAGCGCCAAGGTTTCACAAAATTTGCTGAACATCCATTCGTAGTGGGCGATAAGGTTGATAATGACTGGTTAATGAAGTTAGAATTAACAGACAAAGTAAGTGGGAGAATGTAAATGGCCAAAGCAAATGAATTTGATGCAGTATTCAATGAGTTACAAGCAATTTTGAAAAAATACGAAAAAAAACTTGATGTAGTAAAAGATCAGGCTGATAACTATTATTTAAATGCACCAAAATTAGTTGATAATAAAAAGCCAATGTTTTTTGGTTCGGCAACCATAAAGAAAAACTCTGTGAACTATCATCTCATGCCCGTGTATGTAAACCCAGAGCTATTAGACGCAATATCTCCAGAGCTGAAAAAATGCATGCAAGGTAAGTCTTGTTTTAATTTCAAAAAAGTAGATAAAAAATTATTTAAAGAATTAGCAAGATTAACTAAGGCCTGTGTGATGGATTTTAAAAAGCAGGGTTACGTCTAAAACACGCTTTTTGTTGACTGCATTCGAGTAGAAAATTTTTTGAAATTATAAAAAATTAATATGTTCAGTTAAACCTTAAAACCTTGCACTTTTAAAGTGTAGAGTTTCTCCAAGTGCACCATTACTATTCATATAAGTCTCATTTGATGTGGTTTTTTGCCAAAAAAATACTTGGCATAAAAATTGCAATACTACTGTATATACATTAATTTTAGAGAGAAATTATGAACTCCACATCCTTACAAGGATTGCGGGTCTTTTGTGCTGTGGCACGTTATGGTAGCTTTAAAATTGCAGCAGAAGAAATATTTGTGTCGGCATCGGCTGTTAGTCATCGTATAAAAAATTTAGAAGAGCAATTAGGAGCCGCCCTTTTTGAACGACAGACAAGGGCAATTAAATTAACAGAGTTTGGCGAAAACCTTCTAGGCAGAATTCAGCCTTTGATTACTCAGATTGATGAAGAGCTTGAAGCGGCATCAGGCAATTTGAATGTGGTCAATATCTGTTTAACATTGCCGCCATTTTTTTCTACTGAACTTTTGTTACCAAAGCTACATAAATTTACCAGCTCACATAAAAATATCGCGATAAACCTTGATACTGTAAACGTCCATCCCGAGAAACATCAAAATACATCAGATCTTTCAATATTATTATGTACTGAAAAACCATCTGATTGTGTTGGAACTGAATTATTTCCACTACAGCTAATTCCAGCATGTTCTCCCACTATGCAGTTTGATAGGGAGTTGCCATTATCAGAGACCTTGGATGAGATGACTCTTCTGATACATAGGCCAAGACGTAACGCTTGGAAACGATGGTATACACAACAAGGTTTTTCTGGAAAATCACCAGGAAACGTAATTTTATTAGACAGTATGTTTGCAGTGGTTCGAGCTGCAGAACAAGGTCTAGGCATTGCATTGGTTCCAGAGGCCTTAACTATGAATTGGTTTTCAAAGAATATCTTGGAAAGACTGAAAGGAGAAGCCTATATTACAGGCGATTCATACTATCTAGTAAGCACGGATGATAACCTGGCTAAACCAGAAGTCGAAAAACTTTACAAATGGGTTTTGGAAAATTTCAAAACATGAGTATAGATGAATTTTTCTCGTTCAAGTGTTTAATTCTTTTCGTTTGTCAGAATAGCTACGTATCTCTAATATCCTAATCAAGAAAAATAATAAGCCAATTACTTTTTAAATATTAAATACTGGAGATACATTATGAAAAATATCACATTAAAGAAAGCTTCTGCAAGCCTGGTCATTTTAGGCATGCTCTCATTAGGTTCTGTAAATACTACTTTGGCATCAAGTTTGAAAATGAGTGTTTTTGAAGGTTATACTTCTAGTGAAATGCTTTTGGCAGGTGATTACTCACAAGCCATTGAGGTCGCAAAAACTGGATTGGACTCAAAAAGTACTTATAAGCGTACCGTTGAATCAACAACACTGTGTGTTGGGTATACCAAGTTAGGCAAGTTTGATAGTGCAAAACCTTATTGCGAACTTGCAATGGAAAATTCTAAAAAAGCATCTACTTTACGTAAAGCGGCAATATCATATACCGATGATGTGAGCGACCCAATGTCTATAGTTAAAGTAGCTGAAATCAATCATAAAGCTATGGCTAGTTTGATTGATTATAGTGCTAATGTAATCAGTAATAAATAGAGTGACTAGAACTAGAACCCTAAATGCTATTTTAATAAATAGTGTTTAGGGTTTTTCTAATTAAAGACAAAAAGTTTATTTCTGTCTCTATGCAAAAACAAAGCCCTGGCAATTAAAAACAACATAAACGCTGCCCACAAGCCATGATTACCAAATATTCGCAATACAAATACGGCTGGTATAAACACTAAGAAAGTCGCTGCGAGCATGTTCAACATCATTTCTTTAGTTTTGGTTGCCCCAATAAATATTCCATCATAAGTAAAACACCAGACAGAAATAATGGGTGATATAACTAACCAAGGTAAATACTCAATGGCTAAGACTTTTATCGTTTCAATATTTGTTAGCATGCCAATAATTTGAGTACCAAAAACTAGGAATATTAAAGTAAAAAATACCGCGATTCCGGCCGACCACTGAAAGGCAATTTTCATCGCTTTTCTTAATCCACTTTCATTTTTCTCACCTGTTGCTCGTCCAACTAAAGCTTCGGCTGCATGTGCAAATCCATCAAGTCCATAGGCGAGTATTGCCTGGAAGTTTATTAGAACCGCATTTGCCGCAAGTATTGAATCACCGAAGCGTGCGCCTTGCGCCGTGAAAAAAGCAAAACTAATCATCAGTGCAAAGGTGCGTACAAGAATATGCGAGTTCACCGTGAAAAAACGTTTTAATTTGGCAAGCTCAAGAATTTTTTCTTTTACCCACTCGCCATGATGCTGTTTTAATATCTTTGTGAGATAGATCAGCCCCACAAACAGACCGCAGAACTCGGCAATAACTGAAGCCAGAGCAACGCCATCAACATCCATGCCCAGTTGGGTAACAAAAATAATATCCAGAATTATGTTGATGCTATTGATAGTGAATAACATTAACAGTGGGCCTTTGCCACTTTGCATTCCTAAAAACCAACCTATCAATACATAGTTAGCAAGAACGGCTGGTGCGCTCCAAATCCGCCAATTAAAATACTTAATCGCGGTATCAGTTACCACAGTGCTGGCTTGCACCCAATGTAAAGTTAAGGCTAAAGGTTTTTGAATGACTAATAAAATGAGAGCAAGACTAATGGCAACCATAATCGCTTGAGCAAAGACGCTGCGCACTTCGGTGTAATCGTGTTTGCCAAAAGCTTGTGCAATTAAGCCAGTTGTTCCCATGCGCAGAAAATTCATGCCCATGTAAATGAAATTGAAAAGAATTGCCCCAACAGCCACAGCAGCAAGATAATGTTCACTCTCTAAGTGCCCCATCACTGCAGTATCAACAAGGCCTAATAAAGGAATAGATAAACTAGAAAGAATCATGGGTGTTGCCAGATTCAAAACTTGCTTATGAGAATAATCTTCGTTGCTAGTAGTTTTTGTCACGATAGCGTGAACTTAGAATAAAATCTTTTGGAGTTTAGTCATCTAGACTTGTGGCTTCTTCTTCCACAAGATGCTTAACAAAGCGATTGTCTTTATCGACCAAAATAACTTTTTGTTTGATAGGTTTTTTTGATGTAGCGAATGCTATGATAATAACTTCATCGCCTTCTTTAATAAGATGAGCGGCAGCACCGTTCATGCAGATAACGCCAGATCCTGGTTCACCAGCAATTACGTAAGTTTCTAATCGTGAGCCACGCGTGTTACTGACCACTAAAACTTTTTCGCCATCCCAAATATCTACCAAGTCCAGCAATTCAGAATCAATGGTAATACTGCCCACGTAGCCAAGGTTAGCCTCGGTTACGGTAGCGTTATGAATTTTGGCGTGCATTAGTTCGCGTTTCACGAAATGTCCTTACATCTAAAATGACAGGCTTTGAGCCTTAAACAGCGTGCTATTGTAGTGAAAAAGCACTTAAAATTCAGTATTTCCTTGTGAAATCTAGTCACAGAAGCACTAAATTAGGGCTTGTATAGCCGTTTTGATATCTTCTTCTGAAACTAATACCTGATTTGCCGCTGCGCCTAGCGGGATAAAGCTATCTTTGCCAGTAACACGGGCTTTGCTTACCTCTGGGCAATACTCATCTAAAATTGTGAAGATTTCTTCACTAACTCCGCCTGTTTCGCGACCTTCATCGACTACCAGAACCTTACCAATAGTTTTTGCTTGCTCGCTAATCCATTCTTTATTGAGAGGTTTGAGCCAGCGTAAATCGAGAATGCGTATTTTCTTTTCAGAGTTTTTTTCAAGTAATTTACATACCCGCAGCGACATGGGAACGCCATTGCCGTAAGTGATGATGAGTAAGTCATTGGCATCTTCTTGATAAACTCGGCCAGCGCCTAATGACACGATGTTCTCACTTTGTGGATAATCAAAAGTCCATAGCCCATCTTTCTCGGAATATAAATCTTTTGTCATATACAAGGCAATGGGTTCAAGATAAGCAACAACACGCCCTGAAACTTTTGCCAATGCCGTGCAGGTTCTTAACATCGCTACGGCATCATCGCCACGTGAAGGACAGGCAATAATTAAACTTGGAATATCTCGAATTGCTGTGATTGAATTATCATTATGAAAGTGCCCACCAAAGCCTTTTTGATAGGCAAGTGAAGCGATACGCACAACCATGCCATTTGAAAATTGATTATTCGAAAAGTATTGTAAAGAACAAGCTTCTCCACGAATTTGATCAAGGGCATTGTGTAAGTAAGCTAAGTACTGGATTTCAGGTACTGGCAGTAATCCCATATAGGCCGCCCCTTGGGCCATGCCAAGAATAGTTGTTTCATCCAGTAAAGTATTAAACACTCGATTGCCCTTAAAGGTTTTAGCAAGTCCAGAGCTGACGGTATAAACGCCTCCTTTTTGAGCGACATCTTCGCCAAACATTGTCATTTCTGGGTATTTGGCCATTAAATCATGTAAAGCTCTATTCAGCAGGATAGATAGGTGACGAGCATTTTGATTTTCCGGTAATTTCTTGTCACTACCAAATACTTTTAGACGCGCCTCATGTGAAGCACTACGTTTGGCTTCTTTTTCCACGGCTTTTTGATCATAAGGCTCTTGAGGCATCATGACCGCTTGTGCATTCTCAAGTTTGGGTGATTTTGAGGCTTCTACAGCCGCAGCGCGCATTTTATTGCGAGTACCAATGTAATCAGCATAAATTTCTTCAGCGCTTAATAAACCAGTTTGTAATACAGTTTTGGCAGTGAGTATTAATGGATCATTCGCTTCAGCACTTTCAATGGCATTCAAAGAGCGATATTCAGTTTCCATATCTGTTCCGGCGTGTCCAAGTAGTCGACTGAGTTTTAAATGTAAAAACACTGGTCGACGAGTAGTGCGGCAATGTTCAATCGCCTCTTTAGCAACGGCAAAAGTATCAATCACGTCTAAGCCATCCGCTTGAAAATAATCCAGACCTTCTCGATTCTTAAAATTTGCCTCTACCCAACCATTTGGTGTGTGAACTGAAATGCCCAGACCGTTATCTTCACAGAGATAAATCACTGGTACCGGCAAGTTTTGATAAGCGGTCCATTGGGTAGCATTAAAAGCGGTTTGAGATGTGGCGTGATTCGAACTAGCGTCTCCAAAACTGCACACTACAACGCTATCATCAGGAATAGGTAATGGCTGTTTCAAACGTTTTGCTTGCTCCATAGCCACAGCCGTGCCCATAGCCTTTGGTAAATGACTAGCAATGGTAGAGGTTTGAGGAAGAACCCAGAGTTTTTTACTGCCCCAAACTTTATGCCGCCCACCAGATATGGGATCTTCGGCACTGGCGCTTATCGACAAAGCTGCATCGTATAAAGGATTAATGAACTCATCCTTAGCCGAGCGCGCCATCATAAAGCCACCACTGCGGTAATGTAAAAAAGCGGGATCCGTTGTACGCGTTAAATAACCAACTACAGAATTGTTTTCATGACCTGAACTACCAATGGTATAAAACCCTTCATTGCGAGCACGCATTTCACGTGCCACCAGATCAACTTGGCGAGATTGAATTTGATAGTGGAGTAAATTCAATAAATCTTTTTCACTCATTGTTGAGCTTCGCATATCGCTAAGTAAGCTTTGTCTCTTGCTTGCATCGTCAGAATCCCAATTCTGTAAAAACTCTACAAAATTCTGATCCACAATTTCGGCACGATTGGTATTTCGGGTTCCTTGGCGGGCTAGTCCAGAGTTACTTTTAGTCATGAGGTGTATTAGGTATTAAAAATGTAATTCTAACCAGTTTTAGCTTGCATTATCCGAACAGATGTTTGATAGTATCGCAGCACAAAATAACAAAGGTTGATCATGCGCAAAACTCTATTATTTACTCTTGCCTTTATCGCGGGCTTTTCAATCATGGCTATTGAGCTCCTTGCTGGGCGTATTCTTGCGCCATATTTTGGCGGTAGCGTTTACGTCTGGGGCAGTATTATTACTATATTTATGCTCGCCTTATCCGTGGGTTACTTATTAGGTGGTCGCTGGTCTTTGCACGAACCTAGCCTAAAGAAATTTGCCTGCTTATTTATTTTGGCTACTTGTCTAATGCTTCCCATCGCGTGGATGGATGAGCCCGTTCTAAACTGGCTATCTGATTTAATTGAAGACCCTCGTTACGGCTCATTAACCGCCTCGTTGATCTTGTTCAGTTTACCCACAATCTTTCTTGGAATGATTTCACCTTATGCCATTCGTCTCTTGATTGAAGATAAAGAGGCTAGTGGTCAAACGGCCGGGCGTTTATATTTTGTATCCACCTTTGGCAGTGCCGTTGGTACCTTGATGACTTCTTTTTATTTAGTATTGTGGTTAGGAATTAGACAAATTATAGTTTTGATTTGCACTTTACTGTTGTTGGGTGGTCTCACAGCTTTAGTGTATGGCCTAAAAAAAGGCGAATAATATGAATTTCAAAAAACTTAATTTACTTTTTCTCTGTGTATTAGCTATTTTCTTGAGTTCGACTTTAGAGGCTAAAATAATTCACAAAGAACGTTCTCTGTATCGCAATATTGCTGTGACAGAAGACAATCGTGAACGTTGTCTCTTATTTACGATTAAGCGTAAAGCTAAATCTAGACAATCTTGTTTTGATTTAGACGATCCAAAGCGTTTAGTATTTCGCTATGCTCAAGTCAGTATGACTAGTTTTGCTCTTAATGCTAATCCTAAAGATATTTTAGTGGTTGGTTTAGGTGGTGGTACCTTACCTATGACGTACAACAG
>CALHVH010000062.1 GCA_938039225.1 uncultured Gammaproteobacteria bacterium | reverse complement strand
ATGATGAGCTTAACGGATGCACTTGCCAGAGTCAGCTTGTATCCTGCCAAATGGTTAGAACAAACAGCTCCACCGTTTGCCAAAAAGGGACGTATTCAAATTGGTATGGATGCTGATATTGTGGTTTTCGATTTTGCTACTATTAAAGCCAATGCAGAATACGGAACACCATACCAAGCAGCAGAAGGTATTAAGGCTGTGATTGTTGGCGGTGTAATCGTGGCGAAAGGTGGTGAATTGATTGAGGGTAACAAGCCCGGTAAACATATACTGTCTACTGCACATTAGTTATCGTAGTAAAAGTATATAATGAAAGTCAAAGATTACAATGTAGTCATTAATGACACTCATTTGGTTTAATCTAAATGAAAAAACTCTTAAAAACAGCAATCCTATCCAATGCCTTGGCATTGTTCGTAGTGCTTTTTGTATCTAAAGGTTTTAGTATTGGTTTTAAGCCTAATAATCCAACTTTAGGAGAGTATTGCTTATACATGCTTGTATTAATTTGGTTAGCTGCAACATGTACTGTGGAATATAACGGAACCATGAGAGGCTATACTGTACTTACTGGTGATGAATTAAAAAGAGATAAACCTGTGCATAATGGAACTCGAAATATTTTAGGTTTAAATTTATTTCTTTCTGGTTTGCCTGTTCTACTTGGATTCGTCATTTCAAATTTGGTTACTTAAAAGTAATTTAAATTATTCGCATAGGAGTAAAATTTGAAAATCGAATTAACAGAATCAGCATCAGAGAAAGACCTTGAGACTATTAGTCAGGGAATTAAGTCATTGAATCTTGTACCCAGTTTGAATTATATTTTTTTAGAAGGTCGCCTAATTACTTTACTTCTTTGTAAACACACCGGAATTAATAAATAAATCATTCAAATACTCCTCATTAGAAGAATAGTGTTGCAGAGTTGTAGGGTCAGCCCCCAAATCTCTGGCAATGGCATCAACTCGTCCTTGTCCATTGAATTGAGTTTTGCTTACAACTGTAGATATTGGGTCTTTAAACGCTTCAGTGGGCGAAATAATCTCCCAGCCCTTCGATCTAAGGTTTTCAACCAACTCATCAATAAAGTTAGCGGCTAAATCATTCTCATGTAAAAGCAATACATGTTTTGGTGAGCGCTTTATGTATTTGATGGCTAATTCGTCGTAGTAGGTCACAGCATCAGTAAGTGTTTCCACATACAACTGTTCCAGCTTTTTCATATCTACCGAATCACCTCGTTGCACAGCCTTGCGATAAAGGTTGTCCATATGCCAATCATAATTATCGACTGTGACATAAGCATTAAGGTAATTGTTTTGTTTTAAAAACTCACGCATGGCATCAATCTTTACTCGACCTCTACCTTCATCTAGATATGGAAAACGATAAAAGGGTTTGAAGTTGGGGTAATTTTTGATGATGTCATGAGCTTTGATAAGGTCTTGTTGATAAATATCTAACTCAGTTTTATGTAGCCACAGGTGTTGATGGCTATGATTAGCAACCGTATGACCAGCGGCTTGGTACTCTTCAATTCGATTGATGGTTTTTTTGTTAATGCCTCTTGTGGTTAAAAAGAACATTGCTTCAACATCTGCTTTTTTTAAAGACTTAATCAATAAATTTGTGCGTTCCTGGCCCGTTAAAACTTTATCACCTCTAGGAGCATCATCAAAGGTGAGGGCAATTTGTTTTTTTGGGGGCAAGTTGTGTTGTACATGAACTGACACATATAGCTATAACAATGCTGGCGACTCTTAGAGATAATAGCGATATGGTTTTAGACATTATTAGATTGCCTCAATGTAGAGTTGATAAAAAGCCATTTTACTTCAACTCATAGATTGAAATGACTAAGTTTAGCTTTATATTTTGAAAATTAATTAGTCCTATAAGCTGTTTTATGGCAGACTATGTTCCTTCAAAGTTTTACATTAAAGGAACTTCAACATGTCAAATGCACCTACAAAATTTCTATTAAGTGGATTAGCATTGCTACTTACCCTTGTGGCTTGTCAAAAAGATACTGTTGTAGATAAGCAAGTCAAAGATCAAACGGTTGAGACTGCCAATACAGCAATGGCAACAAGCACACCTGAAGCTGAAACTGAACGCCTGAACGCTTGGTTCAATGAGCGTTACGAAGAATCACTGCAATTCAGCCCAGCAACCTTGACCGTTTTGGGTCGTAAAGATAAGTATGACCAGTTTGACCAAATTGGTGAAGAAGCATCACGCAAGCAATTAGAGTGGCAGCTTAATACCGTTAAAGAATTACGCGCCAACTTTGATTACGACTCACTGAGCGTAGCGGGTAAAGAGTCTTATGATCTATGGGTCTTTCAAACCGAACAAGCTAAAGCTGGTATGGAGTTTATGTACCACGGGTATTTGTTTGGTGAGCTCGGTGGACCAGAAGATAGGTTTCCTGGGTTTTTAATCAACTTCCATAAAGTGGATACTGAGTCAGATATGCAAGCTTATAACAAACGCATATCGGAGCTGGCACGTGCGATGAATCAGATTACCGATATGGGGAAAATATCTGCCAAAAAAGGTATTCGCCCACCACAGTTTGCTTTTGACACTGCGATTGCTCGAGCAAGTAATGTGATTACTGGCATGCCCTTTAACGGCGAAAAAGATTCACCTCTTTTAGCAGATGCTAAGAAAAAGATAAACGGATTACTTGAAGCAGGCACCATTGATAAAGCACAATCAACTGCATTATTAGATTCCGCTACACAAGCACTGAGCAAAGATTTTCAACCTGCTTATCAAGCTTATATCGATTGGATGAAGGCCGAAAAACCTAATGCTGATGAAGTGCCACAAGGCGTTTCAGAACTTCCAAGCGGTGAAGACTTTTATAATCACCAGTTAGCAATTTACACCACGCTGCCAATGACTGCCGATGATGTACATAAATTGGGAATTAGTGAAGTGGCGCGCATCAAAGGTGAGATGGAAGCTATTAAAGATCAGTTGAAATTCGATGGTGACTTGATTGAGTTTTTTGAATTCGTTCGTACAGATCCACAATTTTATTATCCAAACACCGATGAAGGGCGCGAAGAATACTTAAGTACAACCAGAGCATTCTTAGCAGAGATTGACAAAGAATTACCAAAATATTTTGGTCGCTTACCCAAAGCTGGTCTTGAAGTGAAACGGGTTGAAGCCTTCCGCGAAGTTGATGGGGGAGCTCAACACTATATGTCTGGTACACCAGATGGTTCACGAAAAGGTGTTTATTATGTGCATATGTCAGATATGAGTGCATATTCAAAGACTGATATGGAAACCGTGGCTTATCATGAAGCCAGTCCTGGCCATCATATGCAAATTTCTATTGCTCAAGAGTTAAGTGGTGTTCCAATCTTTCGAACACAAGCCAGATTCTCTGTGTATTCCGAAGGTTGGGCGCTGTACTCAGAAAATTTAGCTAAAGAAATGGGCCAATTTAAAGATCCTTATATGGATTTTGGTAGGCTTACCGCTGAAATGTGGCGTGCTATTCGATTAGTCGTAGACACTGGTTTACATGCAAAAGGTTGGAGCCAAGAACAAGCCGTACAATATTTCTTTGATAATTCAGCAATCCCTGAGGGTGCGGTGCGTTCGGAAGTACGTCGTTACATAACACTACCCGGACAAGCTACCTCATATAAAATTGGTATGTTAAAAATTCAAGAACTGCGTGCTAAAGCAAAAGCTACTCTGGGTGACAAGTTTGACATACGTGCTTATCACGATGTGGTTCTAGGTGCGGGAGCATTACCGATGCCATTGTTGGAGTCACGAGTAAATACTTGGGTTGCAGAGCAGAAAAAATAAAACGCTTTAAATCCAAATAAAAAGGCTTTCAAACTTTATCCTAGTCTGTACTGACAAGGGTCTAGCTTGGAAGCCTTAGCTATTTTGGATTATTAATTGCTAGATTTACACAATTATGGAAAAACAATGAGTAAAGAT
>CALHVH010000061.1 GCA_938039225.1 uncultured Gammaproteobacteria bacterium | reverse complement strand
TGGCTACCAAACCACTTAAAAAAGCCAAGACACCCGTTATCTTTAAAAATTTAGTCATGTTTATGATTCCTTAAACAAAAATTATTGCATAATATATTGATTATAGCTTCTAAAACCTTGAAAAAGAATAATATATGAGTCCAAAGAACACCTACCCTCTCAGTCGCATAGTGGTGCATTGGCTAATTGCTGCCATAGTCATTGGACTCTTCGCCTCGGGTTATTGGATGGTTGAATTGGATTATTATGATACTTGGTACACAAAAGCCCCATTCGCACATAAAGCCATTGGCGTATTGCTCTTTATTATTATTTTTGTAAGTACCTTACTGAGATGTTTTACTAAAAAACCACAATACCAATCGTCGCTGAGCACTCTAGAAAAACGATCTGCAAAAATCGTACAGTATTCAATGAGCCTGCTTATTTATACTTTAATTTTTTCCGGTTATATAATTACTACAGCCACAGGCGATCCTATCAGTGTGTTTGGATTATTTGAAATTCCTGCAATTTTTTCTGACATCAACAGTCAAAACGATTTAGCAGGAAAATTACATCGTTGGGGAGCTTACCTATGTATAGGTTTAGCTACTTTGCATGCAGCTGCCGCCCTTTTTCACCATTTTATAAAAAAAGACAACACGCTTAAACGAATGCTCAACAAAGAATAACCGTATAATAAATATCAATCCATCTATGAGGTCAACAATGAAAAAACAAAGCTTATTACTTGCGTCAACCGCTGTACTATTCACGTTATTTGCTTGTGGAAAAGCAGCTTCTACTGATGCCGCACCCAGTGATACCAAGGCCATGGCTGATAAAGCCACCAGCATGGTAAAAGAAGCGGTTTCAGGTGAAGTAGAAAATTACAAGCTCGACATTAAAGGCGCACATGCTTTTATACAATTTAAAGTTAAGCACTTAGGTTATAGCTGGTTACATGGTCGTTTTAATGACTTTGACGGTGAGTTTACTTATGACACTGCAAATCCAAATAACTCCACCATCAATGTAAGCATTGACACAACTAGTGTTGATTCTAATCATGCTGAACGCGATAAGCACTTACGTAATGATGATTTTTTACAGGTAGAAAAATTTCCACAAGCCAGTTTCAAAAGCACTTCAGTTAATCTGGTTAACGGTAAAGGCACTGTAACCGGAGATTTTACTTTTTTAGGTATGACGAAACCATTGACCTTACAAGTTCAAGAAGTAGGTCATGGGGATGATCCTTGGGGTGGATATCGACGCGGTTTTACAGGTACAACTTCTTTTGTAATGAAAGATTTTGGCGTAAAAAAAGGCCTAGGTCCAAATTCAGCTGAAGTCTTCATCGAACTAGACATTGAGGGAATTCGCCAATAGAAAAGCTATTGGCGAATTGAAAGCCCCGGAGGAAATAATTAGTAAAGCTTACTATTGGCGAATTGAAAGCCCCGGAGGAAATAAGTAGTAAAGCTTACTATTGACGAATTGAGATAAGCAGGCTAACCAGCCTGCTTTTTTCTTTGTGCAACTAAAAAATTCTTTGCGTCATTAACAGATTTGATGTGGATACACTTAATATTTGAATTAGGTGGGTTAGCCATGAGCTTTGCATAGCGTTTTTTATTTCTTCGATAGTTAATTAACATCCAGTGTATAACTGACTCTGAACTAAAAAAACTACGCTTAAACGATTCTCTATTACCTGTACCTTTCCAGACTTCTGTTTGTGTCCAAGCACGATGAAATGAACGTTTTACAACTTGGAAAAATGTACGCATAAATCCGTAGTCAATCCATATAATCGTATCAACACGTTGCCATTTAAATTCATTGGTTCGGGAATAATTACCATCTAAAACCCATGCATCTACAGAGCATGCCTGAGTAAGACAATCAACAAACTCTTGATTGCTTGCCTCTTGCCAGTTTGGCTTCCAGTTTAAAGCATCCATTTCTATATAAGCTACATCCAAGCAAGATGCTAACTTTGAAGAAAACCAAGACTTGCCACTACCGCTAGTACCAATGACATTAATTCGCTGCATATATTTTGTTATTTTTTTCTAACACCAATGACATTGGGGATTGGCCAGGCAATTAAATTACTGTCTTTTTCAAAAAACGAGGTTTCAAAACTACCAAACAACTCTTCTTCAACATCGCCAACTTTAAAGTATAGCTGAGCTTCTGGCCCACCCTCTAGATGTTGAGCTGCAACCAGATTAATATCTAAATTTAATAACTCTTTATTCAAATCGTACATACTAAAAGGGGATCTAGTAAAAATAAACAAAATATTTCCTTGCTGGTCTTCACCTAATGCGGCCTCACTCCAAATTTTTTCTTGTTTTGACCAGCGATTTTCACCTGGTTTTTTGATGAGCCTCAGGTTTTGAACAACCGCAGAGTAATCCTTTAGAATTTTATCCATTGACACATTATCAGCATCTAAATCAAATATTTGAAACTCGGGAACACTGGTATCTGCCTTGGGATTAAAGGCTGCAACGGATTGATATTTATTAATGTGCTTACTATTAATATGCCTAGATGTTTGCATATAGCCAATGTGCTTTGAGTAATCTTGAGCAAACATACCGGCATTGATAACAGCTACTAAATCATGACTTTTGCTCCACTGCTTTGCTGTTTTAGTTTTTTTATCACCGCTTTCTGATTCGGTAACAATATCTAATTCCCATAGCTCAGGATTAAACTTTAAAATAGTAATCAGTGAATCACCAACCACGCTTTTTTGTTGTGTTTTAAACTTACCTAAGTACAGCCCCGTTTCAAGCTCTTGCCAGTCCGATTCGGCAAAGACGCATTGCAAGGCCATACTTGAAAATAAGCTATAAAAAAGTACTTTAACTAAGACTCGCATCATATAAAGACCTTTTTCAAACTCAAAAGTTTATTTTTTAAACGGAATTAATAGCATTTGATCTAAATCTTGAGAAGCTCTGACATCACGATAAGCGTTCAGACCAATTTGCATATCCAAATGACCCTCTTTGGGCTGTTCGATATAAGTTCCAAATAGCCTATCCCAAATAGAAAGATTGAACCCATAATTACTGTTGGTCTCTTTGGGAATAACCGAATGATGCACTCTGTGCATATCCGGTGTAACGATGAACTTTCTAATAATTGCATCCAATCCAAATGGTATACGAACGTTACTGTGATTAAACATTGCGGTTAAATTTAAAATAACTTCAAAAATAATTATGGCAAGCACTGGGATTCCCAGAATAATTATCGCAAGAAATTTAATTAACATGGATAGCACTATTTCAATTGGATGAAATCGGCTTCCAGTCGTAACATCAATATCCATGTCGGCATGATGCATTCGATGAATTCGCCAGAACAGTGGAACTTTATGAAAAATCACATGTTGCCAATAAATCAACATGTCTAAAAAAACAATACAAACAATAACAGCCAGCCAATTTGGAAAGGATATTAAATTAAATAAGCCATAACCATAGTCAACACAGAAAAAAGCCACGCCTACCGATAATATCGGAAACACAAAACGTAACACCAAGGTATTCGCAATGACAATAGAACCATTACTCAACCAGCGTCTAGTCTTACTGACTGTTAACTTACGTTTAGGAGCTAGTATTTCCCAAACACACATAATGACAAAAATACCGATAAAAAAACCTAAGCGGATTGATGCCTCATTGCTGATAATAAACTGTTTCATGCTCATTAACGCTTAAACACTTGCTTACCACCAACCCAAGTTTCAGTAACTTGCATAGCATGAATATTTTCGCGTGGCACTGTGAAGAAATCTTCATCCATTAATATAAAATCAGCCCATTTACCGGCCTCTAATGAACCGGTTGTGTCATCCATATGAGCGGCATAAGCTGCATCAATTGTGAATGAACGTAAGGCTTGTTCACGACTCATACGTTGCTCAGGTAACCAACCACCACTTGGCATAGATTTTTTGTCCTGACGACTCACAGAGGCATGTAGGCCCTGAAAAACATTTGGACGTTCGACTGGAAAATCAGAACCATTTGCTATTCGAGAACCTTGATCTAAAAAGGTTTTCCACGCATAAGCACCTTCTAAGCGATCCGGTCCTAAACGTTTTTCAGCCATGTGCATATCTGAAGTAGCGTGAATACCCTGCATACTTGGGATAATACCCTGTTCTTTAAAACGTGAAATATCATCGGGATGAACAATTTGAGCATGCTCTATACGGTGACGCTCTTTCTCTTGAGCTTCCGCATTTCTGAAAGCGTCCAGAACCATTCTATTTCCGCGGTCGCCAATAGCGTGAATATTGACTTGATAATAATCTTGCCTTGCTTCACGAATAGCGCCTTCCAAAACATTTTGTTCGGTTATCACATACCCTCTTTGACCCGGCTGATCACTATAGTCCTCTAAAAGGGCCGCACCTCTACTTCCTAGAGCGCCATCCACATAAAGCTTAATAGCCTTAATATGCAATTTTTCATCTAAGCTTTGGTAGGCCGCGCCATAATCCCTTTGGGTTTCGATACCAGACAACATGACGTAAACACGCATCGGCATTTCACCGGCATTTTGTAACAAATGATAAGCCTTAGTTTCTTCAAACGTAGCACCAGCATCATGCGTTGCTGTCATCCCTAAGGACACTAAATTTTTCATGGCCGCCGAAATATATGACTGACTTTCTTTTAGCGTGGCTGCTGGAAGTTTTTTACGTATCAGATTTTCAGCCGTATCAACCAATATTCCAGTTGCCGTACCATCGGCATTGCGAAGAATTTCTCCACCCGCAGGGCTTTCAGTGTTATTGGTAATTTCTGCTAAATTTAATGCGGCTGTATTAACCCAGACTGCATGACCATCAGCACGACCGAGAATAATGGGCTTCTCAATACCTAATGAGTCTAAGTCTTTTGCACTTGGGAACTCTGCAGGTGTCCATAACTCTTGGTTCCAACCTCTTCCTTGAATGCTTGCTAGATTAGGGTTTTCAGTAGCATAGGCTTTTATTTGCTCAAGTGCATCACTTAGCGAGCTAACACCCATCAAATCAATCTGCAAATTACCCAAGCCTAAACTCGATACATGTCCATGAGCATCAATCAAGCCAGGTAGCATGACCGCATTCTCGGCATCACGTAGATTTTTTGCGTTTGGGTATTTACCAGTTCCGGCAGAAATTATTTTGCCATCATCGCCAAAGTGTAAGTAATCAAACTTTACTAACTCATCATTTTTGAAGGTATAACCACGAACGTTATAGATTACGGTTCCGTCCGTGGTAATTCTGGCGTTTTGCGTTTCTAGTTTTGCCTCATTAATATCGGCTTTTTTTGAACATCCATTAAGAATTAATAAGGTACTTAATAGAACCACGCTAACTTTGAATTTACTGAATTTGATAAACATATTCTGCATCCTATGATTTGCAAAGAATCTAATTACAAAATCATAGACCAGAACATGTCAGTCGTCTAGGTCTTATATTTGAAAGAGCTAGGTAATTTCTTTTTTTCTCTGCTTTTCAATCTCAGCATTCACAAAAGCTAACTGGCCCTGATAGGTCTCTAGAGTATCCGCATAACTATCACTTTCAACATCTAATAAACTTATAGCTTGGGTAAAGGACTCTTTCGCTTGCTGCAATTTATTCAAGCGTCTTAATAAGCGACCTTCAGCGGCCTTTAATCGCGCTTTTGATTGTGGAAAATCTTGTAAGGCTTTATCACAGACTAGTTTTGCTTCATTTAATAATTCTGGTTTTGGATTGCGGAATGCAAAATAAAGATAATCTGCTACTCCATCAATCTCATAAGGCTCAACAAAGGCTTTTTTCAAAAGCGCATTGGCTTCTGCCACACGATTAAGTTCTACTAAAGACCATGAGCGACGATAAGCATAGGTCTCAAATTGCTTTTTGTCTTGAATAAATTTAGGATACTTTTTAATAAATGCATCAATATCTCTTACACTTTTGGCATGATCCTTTTCTACTCGCTGGGTTACTTGAAAAATTTGTTCCCATTCAATATCTTGAATTTGTTGCGAACTTAAATCGTCACGAAAAAGCATGCTTTGATAAACTCGATTAGCCGGTTTTACTTGCCCTTGGTTAACATAGGCTAGCGCTAATGCTTGATACGCCTCCAGAGTTTGTTCAGTACGAACGCTTTTTTGTGCTTCTGCAACTAAGTCATAACCACCAACGGCTTTTGAAAACTGTGCAGTAAAATCGTCTGGAAAACTGGCCACACTGTGTACTACTTTTAATTCTCCAAGTTTTAAATCACGCTTTTTATTTTTTAATTTTTCACGAGCTGTTTCAGCCTTAGATTTAGCATTTGCTCGATTTGGGTCAAGTAAGAAAACCGTGGGTGTGCCATGAAAAAATAAATTTTGTTGAGCTAAAAATGCAGCTCCTTGCTTATCATATCCAAGAACTTCAATTGCTAGCCAATCTTTAGCAAGTTTTGAGAATTCCTTCTCGTCAGGATTACTAAAAATCGCATTTTCTAATCGAATGCATGGTGGACACCAATCGGGTTGAGTGATGTTCACCAAGATCATTTTATTTTGCTGCTTAGCGTTTTCAATTAATTCAGCAATGTTCTCTTGCGACCAAGCGGTATAATCAACAGCTGCTGATACTGCTAATGAACTAATACCCATTAGCGCTATAAACATTTTTACTAAGCCTGAATTTTTCATACCCTTCTCCACATACAGCTATACATTGATGGTAAGTATACTTTATGAATAAAAAAAACAAGCAATCTTCTCGTTATAAAGCTATAACCGATGAACAAAAAATAGTGCTTTTTAATAAGCCGTTTCAGGTTTTATGTCAATTTACCGACGAAAGCGAGAAAAAACGCAAAACACTTGCTGATTATATCGGCATCAAAGATGTCTACGCAGCGGGACGTTTAGATTTTGACAGTGAAGGTTTATTGGTTTTAACCAATGACGGACGCCTACAAGCTCGTATTGCAAACCCACTGTATAAAAAGCCCAAAACGTACTTTGTACAAGTTGAAGGACTTGTTTCGCAAGACATGCTTAATCAGTTGAAAAAAGGGGTTCAACTAAAAGATGGACTTACCCGTCCGGCTACAGCAGAACACGTTGATGAGCCTGGATGGCTATGGGAACGAACACCTGCAATTCGTGAACGCAAATCCATTCCAACTGCATGGATAAAACTCACAATCACAGAAGGCAAAAACAGACAAGTACGTCGCATGACTGCAGCGGTTGGAATTCCTACCTTAAGACTCATTCGTTATTCAGTGGGCGACTGGTCGATTGAAAACATACCTAATGGAAAATTCATCCAAATTGAAAAGCAAAGAGTATAAGTGATAAATTCCATTAAAATAACATTATGATTTCGCACATAATCAATGCCATCGAAAAATCTTATATACCGGATTCGATTATCCGTTTAGGGATTCGTCAGTTACTAAAAAAGCGCCTGAAACAAGAGCATCAAGAAAATGTCGAAAAGCAAGCGGATGCATACACGGCCTTTATTAATGAGCTTAACTCAAGTCAGATTGCCATTAATACCGATGAGGCCAATGAACAACATTATGAAGTCCCAGCTGAGTTTTTTATAAACTCACTTGGTACGCGGCTTAAGTACTCTTGTGCACTATGGAATACTGAAACAGACAATCTAGATTCGGCTGAAGTAGCCATGCTTGAACTTTATACTCAGCGAGCTCACTTTAAAGATGGACAAGAGATTCTAGAGCTGGGCTGTGGCTGGGGCTCACTCACACTTTATCTTGCACAAAAATACCCAAATAGTCACATAACTGCAATTTCTAATTCGCATTCCCAGCGAGAGTTTATTCTTAAAAAAGCAAATAACTTAAATTTAAACAACATCGATATAAAAACGATCGATATTAATGATTTCAATATTGATAAAAAATTTGACCGCATTATTTCTATTGAAATGTTTGAGCATATAAGGAATTACCAAACCCTTTTCTCTTCAATTGCTAACTGGCTAAAAACCGATGGTCTACTGTTTATACATGTTTTTTGTCATCGGTATCTCATGTATCCATTTACCGATGTTGGTGACGACGACTGGATGGCTAGGTATTTTTTTAGTGGCGGTCAGATGCCGGCAGCCGATACATTTTTAAATTTTCAAGAAGATATTGTGCTATCAAAACGCTGGTTAGTCAGCGGAACACATTATGAAAAAACCAGCAACGCATGGTTAAGCAAAATGGATGCTAACAAAAGTAGCATTATGCCGCTCTTTGAACAAACTTACGGTCTAGAAGCAAAGGTCTGGTTTCAGCGTTGGAGAATATTTTATATGGCCTGTGCTGAACTCTTTGGCTATAAGCATGGTAATGAATGGATGGTTGCACATTATTTATTTTCAAAACGCTAATTTCTTAAAAAAACTTAATAAATAAAAAAAGGCTCAATAATTTGAGCCTTTTTTAAATCTTAAACATTAAGACTATTATTTCTTGATAATATTCAATGCGAGCTCTAGGGCTTGTTCATAGTTCAAACGTGGATCAACTTGAGTCTTATATGCACGACTTAATTCATGGTCGGCCAAACCTCTAGCGCCACCGGTACATTCGGTAACGTCTTCACCTGTCAACTCAAAATGCACACCACCTAGTCGAGAATTATTTGCCTTATGAAGCTTAAAGGCTAAATCAACTTCTTTGGCAATATTCTCAAAACGTCTGGTCTTAATGCCATCCGCTGTACTTTCGGTATTGCCGTGCATTGGATCGCACATCCATAATACTTTAGCACCCTTGTTTTGAACCGCAGATATTAATTCTGGCAAATGCTTTTCAATTTTGTCAGCACCAAAACGATGAATAAGTACAATTCGTCCTTCCTCATTATCTGGGTTAAGCGTATCTAACAAACCATATAACCACGAACGAGTCATAGCGGGTCCAAGTTTTATGCCAATTGGATTGCGTATTCCACGCATATACTCAACGTGAGCATGATCAATATCAGCAGTACGCGCACCAATCCACGGCATGTGTGTGGATAAGTTGTACCAATCCTGACGCTTCTCTAAGAAACGGGTTTGCGCCTGCTCATAGTGCAAATGTAAACCTTCATGACTGGTATAAATCATTTGATTAGCCTGTGTTCTACCTTGCTCTCCTTTGAAGGTTTCAAACAAGCCAATAGAATCTAAGATGGATTCAACAATTCTGTGCACTTCATCAGCTTGAGCGGAATGACTTGCGAAGTCTAAATTCCAATCATCGGCATGACGAATTTCAGAAAAACCACCATCAATCAAAGAACGCACAAAGTTAATGGTTAATCCGGCGTATTGATAGCCTTGCAAAAGTAATTGCGGATCAGGTACTCGTGCTTCTTCAGTAAACGCCGCTTTATTAATAAGGTCACCTCTGTAACTCGGCAAGGTAACACCATCAACGGTTTCTAAGTCGGCAGAACGTGGTTTGGCATATTGACCAGCCATACGACCAATAACACTAACCGGTAGTTTCATGCCATAACGCAGAACCAAACTCATCTGCAGCAAAACTTTAAGTGTTTTTGCAATCTTATTCGAATTACATTCACTTAAGCTTTCTGCACAATCGCCACCTTGCAATATAAATCGTTCACCACGTTGCGCTTCGGCAATATCATTGCGTAAACGATCAATTTCGTATGAGGTTACGAGTGGCGGTAAATTACTAAGCTCATCAACGACTTTGTTTAGTGCTTCAGTGTCTGGGTAATTTGCTTGTTGCAGTGCGGTTTTACTCTGCCAAGATGTTGGTGACCAATTGGTGTGTTTGCTTACAGGTTTTAATTTTGCTGACATGATTTTTTTACTTTAGGTTTTATTGCGTTGCAATATTTGTCTTATAGACAATTGTCATTTGATTAACAATTTGATTGCGCGACTGTTGATTTTAACAAAAAAAACTTTAATAAAATGAAGACTTTAGTTGCATTAATAACTAATTTCACTCAAATGAGCTAGCCAAAAGACTTTTAGCTAGGCACAATGTCGGGTTAGTCACAAATGTAACAAAATATAAGTTTGTATTTTTTGCACAATTCGGTAATTTTTTGGGGAGTTTTTATGCATAAAGTTTTAGTTCTCGGGGCTGGGAAAATCGGCACACTGATATCAGGTCTTTTAGCCGAATCCGGTGATTATGATGTTGATATTGCTGATATAAGTGATTCAGCCGCGCAAGCCGTTGTGGACCTACACGGTTTAAAAAACATACATGCATTTGCTTTCAATGCGGGTAACAAGGATGCACTTGCCAAGCACATAAAAGACCATCCAGCTGAAGCCATTATTTCAAGCCTACCGTATTTTTGTAATCCTGATGTAGGCGCAGTCTGTAAAGCAAATGACATACATTATTTTGATTTAACCGAAGACGTAGCAGTCACTGAACAGATAAAAGCGCTTAGCCAAGGCTCTTCAGCCGCTTTTGTGCCCCAATGTGGGCTTGCTCCAGGATTTATTAGTATTGCCGCTAATGAACTCATGACTCACTTTGAAGAAATTAGAGATGTTAAATTACGCGTTGGTGCACTTCCACAAAACCCAAGCAATGTCTTGAAGTATTCCCTTACCTGGTCAACGGATGGATTAATTAATGAATATGGTAATCCGTGTAACTGCATCATGGATGGTAAATCAGTAGACGTACCTCCTCTTGAACATCTAGAAACCATTCAACTAGATGGAGAACTCTATGAAGCCTTCAATACCTCAGGTGGTTTAGGTTCATTGGGTGAGACTTACGAAGGTCAAGTACAAAACATGAATTATAAAACCATGCGTTATCCTGGGCATTGTCAAATTGTTCGCTTGCTTATGAATGACCTACGTTTAAATCATGATAGAGATACATTAAAACGTATTATGGAAAATGCCGTACCACGTACAGTACAAGACGTTGTAATTGTTTACGTATCTGTCAATGGTTTGCAAAATGGCGAACTGCGTGAAGAAA
The DNA here is from genome assembly GCA_938039225.1 of uncultured Gammaproteobacteria bacterium. Lineage (GTDB taxonomy): Bacteria > Pseudomonadota > Gammaproteobacteria > Steroidobacterales > JABDMI01 > JABDMI01. The sequence goes on along the minus strand of CALHVH010000061.1, from coordinate 2,642 downwards.
TATATATCAATAAGGTTTATCCACAAGTTATCGCTGGCAACTTATGGTCGGCTATTCAAGTGACCACGGCCTCAGGTATTACTGCTGTTCTGGATTTAATACTTTCAAATCCAGGTCAGTACAAAGGTTTTGTAACTCAAGAACAATTTCCTCTTAAAGATATCATCGAAAATCGTTTTGGGAAATACTATGCAGCTGGCGGCACCAAAGATGACTCATTTGAAATGGTCGTTACTGGTCAATATAAACCAACCAAATAACACAGCGTATTATCCTAACAATCGTTAGGGTTTATATAGGCAAATAAATTTAAATAGTCATTGGAAAAAATTATGCAAGATATTTTAAAAAAACTGGGTATTAAATCAAAAAATTCTGGGACATGGTCAGGCGTTGCTGGTTGGTCTACCCGCACCGACGGCCAATTAATTGATTCTATTAATCCCACCACCGGCGAAGTCATTGCCAGTGTGTATTCGGCTACTGCAGACGATTATGCAGATGTGATGGCTTCATCATTTGAAGCTTATCAAGAATGGCGTAAGACCCCGGCTCCATTGCGAGGTGAAGCGATTCGATTATGCGGTGAAGCACTGCGTAAATACAAAGATGAACTGGGTAGTTTAGTTGCATTGGAAATGGGTAAAATAAAACAAGAAGGCGATGGCGAAGTTCAGGAAATGATTGATATAGCCGATTTTGCTGTAGGTCAATCACGTATGCTTTACGGTTACACCATGCACTCAGAACGCCCTGATCATCGTATGTATGAACAGTGGCACCCGCTTGGTATTGTTGGCATCATATCAGCCTTTAATTTCCCAGTTGCCGTGTGGGCTTGGAACTCATTCTTAGCTGCAATATGTGGCAATATAAGTGTTTGGAAACCATCGCCAAAAACACCATTAACCTCAATTGCTGTACAAAATATTTGTAATGAAGCATTGAAGGATGCTGGCTTTCCAGCTATTTTCCAATTGTTCAACGATGGTACCAATGAATTAGCACAAACTTTTGTTGATGATAAACGCGTTAACCTAGTGTCATTTACCGGTTCATGTGCAGTAGGTAAAAAAGTTGCTACCAATGTTCAGGCACGTATGGGTAAAGTCTTACTTGAACTTGGAGGGAATAATGCCCTTATCATTGATGAATATGCCAACTTAGATTTAGCCGTTCCAGCCATTGTTTTTGGTGCCGTAGGCACGGCTGGACAGCGTTGCACCTCTACACGACGAGTGTTTATTCATGAAAAGCATTGGGACTCATTAACAGAAACTTTAGTTAATGCCTATAAGCAAGTTAAAATTGGTGATCCATTGAAAGAAGATACCTTAATGGGGCCACTTATTGATGAAGCTTCTGTTGCACGTTTTGAAGAGTCAGTTGCTGCCGTACAAGCTGCTGGTGGAAAAATATTGACCGGCGGCAAACGTCTTGATGGCAAAGGTAACTTTGTACAAGCAACAATTGCTACGGCTGAAAACGACTGGGATATTGTTCAGCATGAGACTTTTGCTCCGATTTTATATTTGATTCCTTTTTCGGATTTAGATCATGCCATCGCAATGCAAAACAATGTGGTTCAAGGCTTAAGCTCGGCCATCTTCACCGATAAAATGCAGCATGCTGAACGTTTCTTATCCTCTGTTGGAAGTGACTGTGGCATTGCCAATGTTAATATAGGTACCTCAGGTGCCGAAATTGGTGGCGCATTTGGTGGTGAAAAAGAAACAGGCGGTGGCAGAGAATCTGGCTCAGACGCTTGGAAAGCTTACATGCGAAGACAAACAAATACTTTGAATTGGAGTGCTGAACTGCCATTAGCACAGGGTATTAAGTTCGATTTAGGTTAAAACACCCTAGGGCTTGGTCTCTGTGCCTATCCTCACACCGTAGGGCTTGATCTTCATATAAACCCTCAACTGGGGCAAGCACAGGGACTTGCCCTTACTTATTCCTATATTTATTTAACGATTTTCTGCATAAGAAGCTGCGTTCTCTATTACAATACGCGCCATTGCATATTATGAAGCTCAGAAAAGGAGCTTCTGCCTATTTATATACAGGCGAAAAGCCTAACAGCAAAAGAGTTATATTCTCATGAATGTCGATAAAATTAGCATCGGTAAAGATGCACCTAATGATATAAACGTAATAATCGAAGTACCATTAGGTGGTCATCCGGTTAAGTATGAAATGGATAAAGAAAGTGGCGCAATTTTTGTTGATCGTTTTCTTTCAACTGCCATGCGCTATCCATGTAACTATGGCTTTGTACCCCATACCTTGTCAGATGACGGCGACCCAATTGATGTATTAGTTGTTGGCAATACTCCAGTAATGCCAGGCAGTGTCATTTCTGCCAGACCGGTCGGTGTTTTAGTTATGTCTGATGAGGCCGGACAAGATGAAAAGATTGTTGCCGTACCTGCGCCAAAACTTTCTAAATACTACGATGATATTACTGACTACACCGATCTTCCTCAAATTTTGGTTGATCGTATTGCTCATTTCTTTGAACAATACAAAGCCTTAGAACCCAACAAATGGGTTAAGGTTGATCATTGGGGTGATGCGAAAGAAGCGAAACGATTTATTTCGGAATCTATAGCAAATGCTAAAAAGAAGTAAATCTTAAA
>CALHVH010000060.1 GCA_938039225.1 uncultured Gammaproteobacteria bacterium | reverse complement strand
TGGATAAATCCCAAAGCCTTTTGGCTTGAATATGCGGCTGAACGTGGCGGCTTAACTTGGGGCGAACGAGATACATATCCGCCTTACAATCAAGTTAAAGAGTTAGATACGATGATCATTCAACTGGATTCAGGAATTTGTATGATGGAGTTTTGGCATAGGCGCTGGCGAAGAGCGAATGATGTAAGACGTTGGGATGAAAAGTTTACTAATTATTCGGCGTGTTCAATTGTTTTTGATTAACATCTTAAATCTTAACTATTCAACAACTCGTTTATACTAGAAAAGTCTCTTCCACTCCTGCTCAGAGTATTTTTAGGCTAAAGAAATTTTAAGTGCTTAACTAATTACTCTAGAGTAGGACCAGACTTGGTTTCAATAACTCACCTTACACTCCCACTCCCATATTTGATTTTTCATAATCGATCAGTAATTTGCACATCACACTCATGTGCATGTATAACTCTGTAAATTAATTTTAGGTACAGCTTTAGATAAGTTATTAATACTATTAATTATTTTAGTCCTATTGCTAAAAAATAAAAGTGTCTCGAACTGCATGTGATACTGTTTGTGAACAATATGTCTGTTATTATGTCAAATAGCTTATGTGTCTATATAGTAAGCATTGTGTATAGACTTTTTTCTATCTATTAAAAGGTTATTTTATGGATAAGGCAAAGAAATTTTTTTCACTCTTTTTAGTGGTTTTGTTTTCAAGTTCTTTAATGGGAAAGGATATCAGCAAAGAACTAGACCATGATATTAAACTCAGTGTGTCCGGAGTAAAGCATAATTTAAGCTTAAAAGAAAATCGTCAATTGCTTGATAGAGTTCAAAGTAGCAAATCTTCTCTTACCGAACAAGGCTTTGCTAAACATTACTCAGGAAAGCTAGAAGGTCACGACAACAGTTGGTATCGTATTTCACGAATTAATCAGCACTGGACCGGAATAGTGTCTCTAGAGAAACACACTTATGTGATTGATGAGTATGTTGCGTCAAGCACTTTGAATGATTCAATTGAGTCTGGTGTTTTGCACAAGGGTTTAACAGCGTTAAGCGTTGCAGAGTCAATACAAGGTGAGTCTTTACATTGTGGTGTTGCTTCTCACAATCATGCAGAGAAAAAATCACAAGCGAGTTCTGCAGACGCTATATATTCGCAACTAACAAATAAAACACTTCGTACAAAAAATACCTCGCTTCAGTCGGTTCAAAATAAGTCGGCAGTGGCACAGAGTAATATATCTTTAGCAGATATATGTACTGACTTTGCAGACGGAGTGTGTTTAATAGCTGAGGTTGAGTTTGTATTTGACACCGAATACCAGGATGCTTTTTCTTCAGCAGCAGAAGCGCAGCAAGAAGCCTTAGCATTAATCAATATGGTTGAAGGATTTTACTTTAATGACTTTGAAGTTAAGTTTGATACATTAACTCTAGAGTTTTTAACTAGCAATGTGTTTTCAACAACCCTAGATTCGAGCGACTTACTGGATGATATGCGTGATAAGAAGCGTAGTGGTTCTTTAGGTTTTGTGAAAAATCCTCAAGCTTTGTTGCATTTAGTTACCGGAAGAGACTTCAATGGCACCACGGTAGGTACCGCTTTTGTAGATGTGTTATGTAATTCAAGAGGAGCAAGTACTGGGAACTCTCAACTGCTACGTCGAAACGGTAATCCAAATACGGCCGTAACCTCATTAATTGTTGCTCATGAAATGGGTCATAATTTTGGAGCTAGTCATGATGGTTCAGGCAATTTATGTAGTGGGGCCTTTATAATGGCTCCTTCGGTGAATAGTAGTTCCACGGGGTTTTCAAACTGCTCAATCGATGTGATAAGTGCGGATATTTCAAGTATAAGTGATAAATCGGCATGTTTTAATTTTCCAACAGATTTGAGTATTACTGCAAACAGCTCAAACCCTAGTAATGTAGCCGTAGGCGAGTCTATCCTTACTGATTATTCAATTGCTATTGATGATTCCTCATTTGAACAAGTATCTTCTATCAATGTAAACGGTAGCTTGCCAAATGGTAGTGGAGTTTTTCAATCAGCCTCAGTAAATGGTGTTGCCTGTTCTATAACAAATTCTAATCAAGAGTACTCATGTAATTTAAGTGCCTTAACGGCACCAATTAATCTCAATGTAACAAGCTTAGTAAATGCAAATAATTTCATGCAAACTCACAGTGTTAGTGTGGGTGATAGTGCTGAAATCATTGATGTTAATCAAAGTAATGATAGCGTTCAAAGTACGTTTGCAATCTCTGTGGTTTCATCACCAACGGCGGCATCTAATGCTTTAGCACAATTAGACTCTAGTGCTCCTAGTCCAGTAGTGAATATAAGCTGGCAAGATAATAGTGATAATGAAGATGGTTTTATTATTGAGCGTAGTGTGAATTCTGGAAATTTTTCTGAACTTACTCAAGTCGGGATAAACGCTACGTCTTTTCTTGATAGTGCCGTGAATGCAGGTGAGTCATATGATTATCGGATTATAGCTTTCAATGTAGGAGGTTCATCAGCGGCAAGTAATACTTCAACTATTACTTTGGGTATTGAGCCTAATGCCGTCAGTAATTTGTCAGCAAGTATTAATACTGCTGGTACCAGTGTGGATCTAGCTTGGCAAGATAATAGTGATAATGAAGATGAATTTATTATTGAACGTAGTGTGGACTCTGGTGCTTTTAGTCAGTTAGCCACTGTGGCTGCTAATGTCACTAGTTTTTCTGATAGCGATATTAATGCCAGTACCACCTATGCGTACAGAGTAACCGCAAGTAATAGCACAGGAGCTGCCAGTGTTAGTAATGAGGTGAGTGTCACCACTGCAGCTGCACCCACACCACCGGCACCTACACCAACGCCTCCTGCTGATAACAGCGGTGGAGGTGGTGGTGGCATGAGTATTATTATGCTGAGTATTTTCTTATGGATGATTCTGGTGAAACAAAGTCGATTCAAAACCATATATTCCCAGTCATCATTAATAAGGCATGATAATGCGTAATCTAACTCTAATAGTTTTTCTGGTTTCGCTTACTGCCTGTCAACATTCAGTAATCGATGATGTTGTCGATACTAACTTAGAGAGTCTTGCGTCTAAGCAAAGCGAGACAATGCAAACAGTGATTGATAAAAAAAATGAGTGGAAGGCCAAAGACATTTCAAATTACAGTTTTGTCTGGCAGAATAGCTGTTTTTGTATGCGTGAATACACGCAGCCTATTAAAGTGCACGTTAGTAATGGCATAATTGTCGAAGCCAATTATCTTGATAATGGTAATAAAGTGGGTACAGAAGTAAAAGAGTCGATTAAAACCTATGATCAAATTTTTGCTCTATTAGAAAAGTATGTTGGTAATGCGGCTAAAACATCAATAAATTATGACGATAAGTGGGCGGTTCCTAAAAGTATTTTTATAGATAGGGACGAGAGAATGGCTGATGAAGAGATCACTTTGTCTTTAAGGGACTTTAAAGTACTGTGATTTTAATCAATATGCGTATAGTCGTATTTTAATATTGCTTGGTATGGAAACTGCATCAAGTCAGTCAAAAAGTGCCTTCTTGGTTTGCTAGAAATAAGTTGCATGCGAATCCATACTATAAATACTAAAATAATTAGCGAGTTCAGTGTATGACGCAAGGTGAATGTAATTGTGGAACGGTGTCATTTGAAATAGATACTAAAATGACCGATATTTATATTTGTCATTGTTCCATTTGTCGCCGTTCTACCGGTGGAACAGGAATAGCTGTGAGCATAGTCCGTAAAGATAAGTTTGTCTGGTTAAGTGGTGAAGATAGTATAAAAACTTGGACTAAACCCAATCATGACTGGCAAACAAGTTTTTGTGAAATTTGTGGTTCCTCATTACCGGGCATAAATGACGCACAAAATTTTTACATCCCGGTTAGTTTATTAAACAGCAGGCAAGAAAATTTAAAAGTTAAGCATCATATTTTTGTAGGGTCAAAAGCGAGTTGGGAAATAATTGGTGACGATGCTAAACAGCATAATGAATTTTTGCTTGAGTAAACTTGGTTTTGTCTTACTGAGAAAACTGTTAGTATTAAGTTTAATATCTCTTTAAAATAATTTGCCATGAACTATCAAGCTTATACAAAATCTGATCTCACATTACGTGACGCTCTTGCCTTCGATCGAACCGTCTTGGCTAATGAACGAACTCTATTGGCTTATCTAAGATCAGCCATGGCCTTATTGGCCGGTGGGTTAACACTGTACAAATTTTTTCCACAAGACAATTTTTTACAAAATCTAGGAATAATTCTCTTCATTATTGGAGTTCTTACCATTATTTTGGGTTTAATTCGTTTCGCTAAAGTTCGGAAAAGCTTGAAGATTTTGACTATGGTGAAACCAAAAGCCGATTGAATTGTCTCATTTTGTAAACCATTTAAAATTAGCCAAAATGGCGGAGAAGTACAAGCATTTATCGTATACAATTACATAAACAAATTCAAATAACTAAGGAGTGCGCAGCATGGGTAAAAGAGACGATTTGATTGAAAAATACGCGGCCGATATTAAAGATAAATTCGGTGAAACTGCAGATATGGATTTACTTAAAAAAGTAACTATTGGTTGTGGTCCAGCAATTTATAACGCAGATGCATCTACGGTTTCAGGTTCAGATAAAGCAGAACTTGATACAGTAAAAAATAATTACTTGATTAAAAAACTGGGCTTGTCTGATGGTCCTAAATTAGATGATGCTATCGCTAGTGTTATGGATAAGTATGGTAAGTCTAATCGTAATAAACATCGTGCTGTAGTTTATTACATGCTTTGTAAGCATTTTGGTAAAGCTTCAGCTTATAAATAAATTGCTTAAGCAAAAAGTATAAAAAAAGCCAACACCTTGTGTTGGCTTTTTTTATACACACAATTCAGTGTTTGTCTGTTTATATTGAATGTTGTTAAGAAAAAGTTAACTCGATAATTGTGGAATCTCAGCCGCATAGTGTGTGTGCACTTTCAGATAAAATGCTTGCTGCATTAAATTATTTCTCCAGGCCGATACAGCAGGATAGGGGCTGAGGTCATATTGAATTAAGTCAAAAGGTTCCAGTGCAGCTAGCATTGCGATATCGGCAATACTCATTTCTTCGCCTGCTAACATCTTGCTGTTGCTTAAGCACTTTTCAATGACAGGTATTTGTGCATCTAAATATCGATTACCTTCCACAATAGAATCCGGATTAGGATTTAATCCCATCATTGGGGCAAAAAATTTATTGAACAAAATTTTACCCATATTGGTCAGTATGTGGTGTGAACTAAAATCCATCCACTGATCTACAAGGGCTCTATGTTGAACGTCTTTAGGGTAGAGCGGTGAATTTACTTTATTTGCCATATAACGACAAATCGTATTACTCTCAAATAAGTAAAAGCCATTGTCATCAATTGCTGGTACTTTACCAAGCGGATTTACCGCTAGGTATTCCGGTGTTTTATGTTCACCTTTGGTTAGGTCTAGATTAATATAATCGGCATCAATGTCTAAAGCACTGGCGGCAAGCCTGACTTTGTTAGCTGGCGCAGATAAATAGGTACCATAAATTTTCATGCAGTTTCCTTTTTTAATTTAAGCCGATTTTGCTTTTTCTTCTTCTTTCAAGACACGACGAAGGATTTTTCCAACATTTGATTTTGGTAATTCTTCTCTAAACTCAATAATCTTTGGTACCTTATAGCCAGTCATACAATCTTTGCAGAAACTAATCACTTCTTCTTCGGTGAGAGACTCATCAGCTTTAACTACAAATAACTTCACTGCTTCACCGCTTTTTGGATGTGGTACACCAATAGCAGCAGATTCAAGAACTTTAGGGTGCTCACTAACAGCTTGTTCAATATCATTCGGGTAGACATTAAAGCCTGATACTAAAACCATATCTTTAATGCGGTCAACGATTTTTAAATACCCGTCTTCATCCCACATGCCCACATCGCCAGTTAAGAAAAAACCATCTTTGGTCATTACTTTTTCGGTAGCATCTGGACGTTTCCAATAGCCTTTCATAACTTGAGGACCACGGATGGCAATTTCTCCTGACTCACCTTCGGCAACCACATTGTGATCGGAATCCATTAAAACAACTTCGGTATCTTTTACCGGCTTTCCGACTGTACCAAGTTTCACTTCACCAATTTTATTGGCCGTGGCTACTGGAGAAGTTTCTGTAAGACCATAACCTTCAGTAATTTCTACGCCTGTAAGTTCATGCCAATGCTTCCACACATCGGGTGTCATGGCCATGCCACCAGCGTTAGAAAACTTTAACTCAGAAAAGTCCAAGCTTCTAAAACCTTCATGATGAGCAAGACCATTAAATAAAGTATTTAGACCAATGAAACCGCTTACTTTATGTGGTTTCATTGCAGCAACGACGCTGTCAAAGTCTCTAGGGTTGGGAATAAGCACGCTATGGCAACCAATACCAAATAACATTGAGCAGTGCGTTGTAAATGCATAAACATGATAGAGGGGAAGTGGTGCTGCAAAAATTTCATTACCTATCTCTAATTTACCTTCCAGTAAGTCATAGGCCTGTTTAAAGTTTGATGTAAGATTACTATGCGTAAGCATTGCGCCTTTTGCCACACCAGTTGTGCCACCGGTATATTGTAAAACTGCAATGTCTTCAGCTTTATTAGAAACGGCTTGATGGGGTTTCTGGGAGCCAAGTTTTAAAGTATTTTTGAAACTGACCTGATTTTTAAAGGAAAACTTTGGAACCATTTTTTTGACATTTTTGATAACAAAATTCATCAACATGCCTTTTAGACCACCATGTAAGTCAGCGATTTCTGTGACGATAACTTGCTCTACAGGCGTTTTGTCAACGACTGCTGCTGCCGCTCCAGCAATATTGGCTAGAACCACCATAGCTTTGGCACCAGAATCGTTTAACTGATGCTCAACCTCAGTTTCTGTATAAAGCGGATTGGTATTCACTACTACCATGCCGGCTCTTAAAATGCCAAAGACGACAACTGGAAATTGCAAGAGGTTAGGGAGTTGCACAGCTACACGATCACCCGCTTCAAGGCTGGTGTGGTTTTGTAGATAACTGGCAAATTGGCTACTGAGTGTATCAATATCAGAAAAACTTAATGTTTTGTCCAAACAAGTAAAAGCATCATTGTTTGCATATTCTGTGCACGCAAAATTAATTAATTCATCAAGTGTTTGAACTTCTAAAACGGCTGTCATTGTGATTCTCCCCCGAGATTCTTATTATTGCTTTATCATAACCTAAATAGCGTGTTTCCCAAATAAAAAATCCCGAATATTGCAAGAATATCCGGGATTTAGCTTTGATTAAAAAGTTAAATGCAATTTAGAAAGCAAACATCTCCTCATCCAGTTGCATTAAGTTTTTAGAACCAGTCTCTAAAGCGAGTGAATGAGCCTTCGAACGCGGCATGATACGTGTCCAATAGAACTCAGCGGTTTTTAATTTGGCTTCATAGAATTTTGGTTCTTTGGTTTCGCCAGCGTCTAAAACTTCTTGTGCCTTAACCGCTGCCATTGCCCATAAGTACGCATAAGTTAAGTAACCAGCAAACATCAGATAATCAAATGAAGCAGCACCAACTTCTTCTGGGTTCTTAAGAGCCTTAAGGCCAATGCTGGTTGTCATTTTGCTTAGCTTGCCAGCAGAACGATCAATTTGTTTCAACATGCCTTGAATCATTTTGTTGTTATTGTCTTTGTGTGCCGCACAGAAGGCTTCGATTTCTTTGATGTAAGGTTTAAGTACTTTGCCTTTTGTGCCCATGATTTTACGACCTAATAAATCAATCGCTTGAACACCTGAAGTACCTTCATACAACATAGCAATACGAGAATCTCGAACGTTTTGCTCCATGCCCCATTCACGAATATAACCATGGCCACCAAAGCACTGTAGGCCTAA
>CALHVH010000059.1 GCA_938039225.1 uncultured Gammaproteobacteria bacterium | reverse complement strand
GAGTTTGGGCACTTCTGGGTGGCTAGAAAATTGGGTGTGAAAGTGCTGAGTTTTTCAATTGGATTTGGCAAGCCAATCTGGAGAAAAACGCCCAAAGGTTCTGAAACTGAATATTTAATTTCGGCTTTACCCATTGGTGGCTATGTCAAGATGTTAGATGAGCGAGTGGAAGAGTCAATTGACCCTATTGATTTACCTCGTGCCTATAATCGTCAACCAGTTTGGAAACGCATTTTAATTTTATTGGCAGGACCTTTGGCAAATTTTATTTTTGCAATTGGTATTTTTTATTGTTTATTTCTTTATGGCGTACAAGATTTTAAAACCTTTGTAGAGCCAACCAGCCAAGAAAGTATTGCTTTTAAAGCGGGTTTACAGTCTGGTGATGAAGTTGTTGCCGTTAACGGAGCAGAAGTGGTTTCGTTTGAAGAAATGATTATTACTTTGATTGACAAGGTCATTAGCTCAAAAGAAGTTGATTTGGTAGTACTTCGAGATGGCCGACGAGTATCTGTGCAACTTCCTGTAGATTCGGAGTTGGCAAAATTAAAAGAGCCCAATACTCTATTAAGTGGTTTAGGCTTTAAAGCATGGCGACCCGATTACTCACCTCAAATTGCTCAGTTAAATTCGGGTGCCGCTGCAGAACAAGCCGGCCTAAAAATTGGCGATAAAATCCTTAGGGCAGATGCACTGACTTTACGTAATAGTGGAGATTTTATTCAGTATATTCAGCAAAGACCGAGTGAAACTGTCGAATTGCTAATCACTAGAGATAATAATGAGCTTAGAATCCCCGTTAAAGTCGGTGAAAAGCTAATAAATGAGCAGAACATAGGTATAATTGGGAGTTCTTTGAGACCTCCACAAGAAATGCTCGATAGTCTACAAGTTAGACGGCGATTTGGTTTGGTTGAAAGCTTTAAAGAAGCCTGTGCAAGTACTTATGCGATGAGTGCGCTCAGTCTTAAAATGTTTAAAGAAATGCTCAAAGGAAATGTTTCGGTTAAAAATTTAAGTGGTCCTTTGAGTATTGCTGAACAAGCAAGTTACTCAGCCCAATCGGGTCTTGACCAGTTCGTTAAATTTTTAGCCTTGATTAGTATTGCTTTAGGCATTGTGAATCTTTTACCAGTTCCGATGCTCGATGGCGGGCAAATCATGTTCAATGTGATTGAACTTGTGAAGGGGTCACCAGTCTCAGAGCGAAGTGAGTTGGTATTTCAGCAATTAGGGGTTTTATGTATTTTCCTAATTATGGGTTTGGCCATTTTTAATGATATAGAGCGTTTGCTGTTTTAATACAGCTTAAGAAGTAACTTAGATAATAAAAAGATTAATCTTAGGAAAATAATGAAAAAAATAATCTTATTAATCGTAGCTTGTGCTTTAACCATAACTACAATTCAAGCTGAAGATTTTACAATTCGTGACATTAAAGTTAATGGCATGCAGCGATTAGAAGAGGGTACCGTTCTAACTTATCTTGGATTAAACCCCGGTGAGACGGTTTCGAAGGCTAGATTAGCTCGCGCAATTCGTGCTTTATACAATACTGAACTGTTTGATGATATTCAATTTGACCGTGAAGGTGATACTTTAGTTATTCAGATTAAAGAGCGTCCTGTAATCAGTAAAGTTGAGCTTGATGGTAACAAAGCCATTAAGGATGAAGATATTGAATCTTCTCTATCGCAAGCTAATGTATCTAAAGGTCGCCCCTTACGTAAAAATATTGTTAGCGAAATTGAAAGCGCTTTGAAGGGCGGTTATTACGATCAAGGTAAATACAGTGCTGAGATTGATGCCAAAATTAAAGACTTAGGTAATAATACGGTTGATATCAATATCGATATCAAAGAAGGCGATTTCAGTAAAATTAAAGCCATTAACTTTACTGGTAACACCGTTTTTAGTGACGATACCTTAAGTGATCAGTTAGAAACTAAGCAAACTAATTTTTTGTCTTTTATTCGTGGTGATGATAAATTTTCTAAACAACAATTGAATGGTGATTTAGAAGCTTTGCAATCTTTTTATATGGATAACGGCTATGCTGATTTTGATATCAAAGACATTCAGGTAAGTATCTCTCCGGATAAAGAATCTATTTATTTAACGGTTGATGTGCATGAAGGCGATATCTATACGTTTGGTAAAGCAAGCTTGATTAATGAAGGTGAGGTTCTAAACACCAATACTTTGCAAGGGCTATTAGATGCTCTTGAGGGAGAGACCTTTTCTTTTGGCCGCTTAGAAGGTATATCTGAGTATGCAAAAAACTTATTAGGTAATCTCGGTTACGCTAATGCTGAAGCTAGACCTATACCTTCTTTAAACAAAGAAGAGAAAATTGCTGATTTTGCTCTAGTGGTTCAACCAGGTAAAAAGGTTTTTGTTAACAATATTAGAATTGAAGGCTTGCCAGGCACAAATGATGAAGTCCTGCGAAGAGAGTTACGTTTTTATGAAGGTGGCCCATTAGAAAATGTTGAGCGTAGTAAATACCGTTTACAACGTTTACCTTATGTGAAAGCTGCTGAAATTAATACAGTACCTATTCCTGGTGTGGATGATCGTGTTGACGTGGTCTTAGAAATTGAGCCCGGACAACCTGGTGACTTTAATGCCAGTGCTGGATACTCCGATAGTAGTGGTTTAATTTTAGGTGGTGGTTTTACCAATACGAATTTCTTAGGAACGGGTAATAGTCTTGGAACCAACTTATCGATAAGTGATTTTCAAAAGGGCTTAAGTGCCAACTATACCGATCCATATTACACAGACAGCGGTGTTAGTCGCTCGATTGGTTTTTCATATTTTAAGTCAACCGCAATTAATACCTCAACCTCAGACATTGAGAGTGAATCTGGACAATTATCTTTGTCTTATGGGTATCCAATATCAGAATATTCAAGTTTCCGATTTGGTGGTCAATTTTCTCAAAATAGTTTGCTTGCAACCAGTCAGAGTTCAAATGAACAATTAGAATTTGTAAACAATAATGGTGATAGCAGTAGTCAAACAGTAGACTCATTTTTTGGTCCTATTAATATTTTTCAAACTGACTACAGTGTGTTTGAGTTAATTTTGGGTTATAACTACGATAGTCGTAATAATTATTTATTTGCAACCAGAGGTCAGCGAATTCGTGCAAACTTTACGGCGGCCATCCCTGGCAGTGACGTGGAGTATTTCTCAACAAGTTTCAATTACTTAAGATATTTCCCAATTACCAACGGCATCAGCCTAAGCTATCGTGGTGATTTCTCTTTTGCTGAAGAGTATGGTGATACAACAATCTTGCCACCTGCTAGAAATCTGTTTTCTTCTAATTCCACAAATGTGCGTGGTTTTAGACCAAACTATTTAGGGCCAAGAGACTCAAGACTATTTCCTTTTGGTGGTAACTCTAGAGTCATCAATAGCTTAGACTTGTATTTACCTGTACCTGAAAAATTCCAAGGTTCTATGCGCTATAGCTTATTTGCGGATGCTGGTGGTGTTTTTTACCACGGAAATACTGGGTTGTTAAATTCTAATTTTGATCAAAATAAAAATATTGATTTTGATCTCGAAAATTTCCGAGCATCTGCCGGTCTTTCCGTTGAGTGGTTATCGCCATTGGGTCTAATTGGCCTGAGCTACGGTATACCTCTGCACGAATTCGTTGGTGACGATGTTGAGCGTCTACAGTTTAATGTTAGTCAAGGGTTTTAATTTTTACTTTAGTTTTATCTTATTTTATTTACCAGAGAGTTATTATGAAAAAATTTATTTCAATTATTATTTTAGGCTTAATGCTTAGTTCATCTTTTGCAGTACAAGCAGAACTAAAAGTTGCGGCTGTAAATATTAATCGCGTGATGTTAGAAGCGCCTAAATTCAAATCGGCTAACCAAGCAATTGACAGTGAATTTAAAATTAAGACTGATCAGTTAAAGTCGAAAGCCAATGAAATTAAAACTTTACAAGATAGTTTTAAGCGTGATTTTGACACCATGAGTGAAGATCAGAAGCGCGTTAAATCTGAAGAAATCAGAACAAAAGCTAAAGACTTTAATGATAGAGAAAAAACACTTGTTCAAGAATTTAATCAGAAGCGAAATGAAAAATTACAAGAGCTTCAGAAACTTTTGTCTACTCAAATTCAAGCATTAGCAAATGAACAAGGCTATGATTTAGTTCTAACCCAAGGTGTTGCATTTGCTACTCCTTCAGTAGATATAACTGATAAACTGATTGCTCGTTTACAGTAATCAATCATATTGGAGGGGTTATGCAATTAACTTTAGCAGAGTTGGCCATTCAATTTGGTTGTGAGCTTAAAGGTAATCCCGATACACTAGTAAAATCTATTGCAACCTTATCGTCAGCTTCGGCTGGCGATATTTCGTTTTTCGCTAATAAAAAGTACAAACAGCAATTAATTGATACAAATGCCACTGCGGTTATCTTAAGAGA
>CALHVH010000058.1 GCA_938039225.1 uncultured Gammaproteobacteria bacterium | reverse complement strand
GGCGCATTAGACTCAGTTGAAGAGCCAGGTCGGATAATCATGGTACGTTCAAATTCGTCAGGATCAGCCTGTTCGTCGTGGGCATCATCCACGTAACGTAATTGATGTTGCCCTATGGTAATAACATCACCATGTTGTAAGGCGTGCTTTTTAACCAGCTTGCCATTCACATAGGTACCATTTGTGCTGTTTAAATCTTCTAGGAAAGAATCGTTAAGAATATTAATAATGAGGGAGTGGTGACCACTTACCGCAGAGTTATCTACTCGCACATCATTATCTGGCAAACGCCCGATGGTGTATCGTTCCTTCGACATATTGTATTCTGCTAGAACCTTTCCGTCTAAGCTCAAAATCAAACGTGCCATTGTCTTTTCCTATTTATTATTAAAGTTTAATATGCGTTTTTTGTGTTAATTAAAACCAACTAATAAAACGCTTGAGGAAGCCTTTGCTTTCTTCAAACGACTTTACTACTTGCAACAGACTAACTGAGATATTATCTCGGCCACCATGTTCATTACTTAATGCTATCAATTGTTTAGCCGCGGTATCCAGATTATCACTGAAGGTACGGATGGTTAAATGAATATCTTCATCTTCTAACATATCCGACAAGCCATCAGAACACAATAAGTAAATATCACCAACTCGTACAATATCCTCGAGAATGTCTACATCTACCGAATTATCCACCCCTACAGCACGTGTTACGTAATTTTTATTTAGTGAGCGTGCAGCTTCTTCTTTGGTGTAGAACCCACGTGATACTAATTCTTGTAAAAGAGAGTGATCAGTTGTGAGTTGTTCAAATGTTCCAGCACGTAATCTGTAACAACGCGAATCTCCAACATGGGCGATTGAAATTCGATTATCAAAAAACAGGCAAGCTACTACTGTAGTTCCCATCCCCTTATATTCATCTTTACTATTAGCTGTTTGATAGACAATTTTATTGGCGCGCTTTACAGAATCTCGTAAAACAATACTTTCCCAAGTAAAACCAGTTTCACTATCAATTTGTGCCGTTTTTTCAAGTTTGCCTAAGCCTGCCTTAACCATTTCTACAATAGTTCTAACAGTGATTTCCGAAGCAATTTCACCAGCGTTGTAACCACCCATACCATCGGCAAGCACGGCTACACCGTATTCAAGGTCTGAATCCAGTGCGTCTTCGTTAAGCTCACGCACTCGACCTGGGTGAGTAAGAGCAATATGTTCAACTTTTCCGTTTATATTCATGTATTTAAGGTGTATTTTTCATAGCATTTTTACAGTCTTCTAGGTCTTTTGCAAGGGCTTCTGCACTTTGATATCTCTGCTCAGCCTCTTTTTTGAGCAATCGACTTATTATCATTGCTAGCTCTGGAGGTAAATCTGGACGAATTGCATCCAGTGGAATAGGGGCTTCCATGGTTATTTTATAAAGCAGGGTAGCCATGGTATCAGCTTGAAATGGTAACCTGCCACTAAATAATTGATACATGGTTGTACCTAATGAGAATAAATCTGAACGATGATCAACACGTTTACCTGTGATCTGTTCTGGCGACATATAAGAAGGTGTACCAACGACTTGGCCTGTTTGTGTAAGGTGTGCATCCTGCATACGGGCAATACCAAAGTCGGTAAGATGCATTTTTTTGCTCTCACGGTCGTAGATAATGTTAGATGGTTTAATATCTCGATGAATAACTTTATGCTCATGAGCATAAGCCAGTGCTTTAGCCAGGCGATAACAAATGTCAAATATCTCTTCATCAGAGAGTGTAGAAGTGGTGAGTATTTCCTCTAATGAGTTTCCTGTTAAATACTCCATTGCGATATAAATTAAGTCAGTTTCTTCACCAATGTCAAAAATCGTAATAATGTCAGGATGATTGAGCTGACCGGCTGTTTTTGCCTCAGTCATAAAGCGCTCGCGCATTTTTAGCAACATCTCCTGATTATCTCCTGCAAAGCTCTGCACCTTAATGGCTACTGTACGATTTATGCTCGGGTCGCGACCCGCATACACAATACTCATGGCTCCGCGACCAATTTCTTTCTCGATTTCATAGCGACCCAAACGAGGATTTTCCAGATCTTCACCTCCACCAATCAACAGACTGGTGAGGTTTGAGCCATTACCAAACATTTGTTGTGTGCTGTTTTGAGCCAGGTTTTTTGATTGGGTTATGCGTTGTTCAACATCCATATGCTGAGGCGATATTTTCTGTAAATATTCATAAACTGAGGATGCTTTGGCATATTGTCGCTTACGTTCATACTCAAGACCTAAGTTGTATAGAGGAGAATTTAATTGTTTTGAAGCGGTGCACCGCAAAAACTTTTCAAAAGCTAAATCTAATGCCCCTTGTTTATAAAAAGCTAGGCCTAGCTGTAAATTTGTATCGTCATGTTCTTTTTGTAATTTATCTTGAATGAACTCATTTGATCTTAAGTTTGCAAAAGATAAAGTCATCAAACCAAGGAGTAAAAAAATTATTGGCGTAATGAGTTTGTACCAATATGAAAATTCCAATGAGCCAAACTGAAATACTAATAAGCTCAGTGCGATAAAACCTGAGATTAAAATATTGCTCAGGATTTTTTGTCTTGATACGATGAATATCAAATATGTAGCTATTAATAAATAAATTATTATCTCTATAATTCGTTGTTTATTTCCACGTTTTACCCAGTCATCATTAAGAAGGCTTGAGCTTACATGCGCTAAGTATTCAACGGCAGAAAGGTTTTGTCCCGAAGAAACTTTGTAGCGTGTTCCTAAACCTGCAGCAGTCGTGCCTATTAAAACCGTTTTGTTGGTAAATTCTTTGCTTGGTATGGATTCGGTAAAGACATCATAAAAGCTAAATTGTTTGAATAACTCAGTGCGAGTCCCTGAATAAAAACGAGCATTAAGCTTGCCTGATATGGGTAAATTGAGGTTTTGTTCAAAGACTGTTAATTGATTGTTTGTAAGTTTTACCGCATCGGTTTCTAAGGGCTGATGACTTGTATTATTATTTATTGAATTAAAGTAGATTCTAAAAGCTAAAGAAGGAATAACTCTATCACCAACACCCCAAAGATATCTCTCAGACCGTACAATGTCATCCTCATCCAAATGTTTATTAATATGTCCAAATGTTTTGATATGGGGTAGTAATACCTCATTGGCTGGACGAAACTTATATAACTGAGCGCTTTTATTGTAAGTTAATCCAGTTAGATTAGTTAAACTGGCTTTGGATTTCAAATCTTTAGAGAATTGCTCTTCTTGAACAAGGTTTTCTGCAGGGATTAAGCCAATGGGAGCTAAATAATTTTTGGTATTTTGTATTGATTGGGCTAAAGTTTTGTCTGTGTTAATAACTTTTAGTGCATTACTTATTTCAGATTTTAGTTTATCAAGTTCGGGGCCTTTTTCTAAGCTGTCAATTTTATTGCGAAGTTTATCAAGGTAATCCGCACCCATATCCTTTTGCTCTTGCGCCATTAAATCCGTGGTCGCAATTACTTTAGGGTTGCCAGTATTAATATAATCAATAACTTTAGCATTGATGTCTCGCATAATTGGCCAGGTACCAATTTTATCTATGCTCTCATCATCAACAACAACCATCACAATATCTGGGTGGGTCAATAATTCACTATTTCGCATGTGAGCGTCATAGGCGTTAATTTCGAGTTTTTTGAAAAAATCGCTTGCTATGAAACCGGCAAATAATGCAAAGACTCCGCAATAAACTAGGGCATTTATTATTCTTCGTGATATATGCATACTTATTAGTCAGTTTTTTTGTGTGTATATGAGTTAGCAATAAATTGTTGACTGAGCTCAGTATAATGATAATCCCGTTTAGAATTAGATTCTGAGCTTTTACAAAATTGATTATAAACTATTAATTTTTATACAAATTGTAATTTTATGCGAAAAACTGAATAAAGGGATTGCTATGAAAAACCGACAACATTTTGTTTGTTCAGAATGTTCAACAAGTCATCCTAAATGGCAGGGTCAGTGTATTAAGTGCGGAGCTTGGAATGTCTTAGAGACAGTCTCTATTAGCACAGATGCAAAAACAAAAACTTTACAAGCTACTGGAAATTATTCTGGCGATTCGGCTGTAACCAAGTTAGCGGATGTTGAAATTTCTGAAGTTGCAACACGTTGGTCAAGTTGTGACCCTGAATTTGATAGAGTGCTTGGAGGTGGGTTGGTTGCAGGTTCAGTGGTTTTATTAGGTGGCGACCCTGGTATTGGTAAATCGACCTTATTGCTGTCAACTGCCGCTGCATTAGGACAAGAACGTCCAGTTTTATATGTTAGTGGCGAAGAGTCCTTGCAGCAGATAGCTATGCGAGCAAAACGTTTACAAGTTCCTGAATCATCAAATTTTACATTGATGGCGGAAACACGGCTAGAAAAGATACTCATTCAAATTTCGAAACTAAAGCCTCAGTGTATTATCATCGATTCGATTCAAACCTTAGCTTTGGATTCTTCGGCAAGTGCTGCTGGAACCGTTTCGCAATTACGTGATTGTACTTCGGCTTTGGTTACTCTGGCTAAACAACAAGGAATAGCCATCATTTTAATAGGCCATGTAACTAAACAAGGGCAAATTGCTGGTCCGAGAGTTTTAGAGCATATGGTTGATACCGTCTTGTATTTTGAGAGTGACCCAAGCAGTCGTTATCGTTTTATAAGAGCGGTTAAAAATCGTTTTGGAGCAGCCGACGAACTAGCCGTTTTCGCCATGCTAGAAAATGGTTTACGTCCAGTAACTAATCCTTCGGCAATTTTTCTTCAACAACGTCAAAGCTCTGTGGCTGGCAGTATTTACTTTCCTAATCGACAAGGGACACGACAGTTACTTATCGAAATTCAA
>CALHVH010000057.1 GCA_938039225.1 uncultured Gammaproteobacteria bacterium | reverse complement strand
AACCACGATTGCTGCCGCACCACCAGATTCAGATATAAGAATTTTGTGAAATTTTTGTTGTTCAAAATAATTTTCTTCTAACTGTTTGTTGAAGGCGGATTCAATTAGCTTTTTTAAATTTGCTATTTCATCTTTTTCAATAGAATCGCTTACGTGAATTGATTCACCTTTATTGATCAAAGTACCTGCACCGCGGTGGGTGAACAGTTCTTTTACTAAGTTATCTACGGATGTTATTGAGACGGAAGCAGAACTGGGCAAAGGTTCTAATAAATCGTGGATTTGCTCAAGTTTGAGACGCATGCCTGAATGCACCCAACTGGAATTCATCAAGCTTTTATAATCGTTTTGCAAACTGATTGAAGAAATAAGATTATTGTCAGCATCCAGTAGGCCACCAGTGGGTGTAATGAATATGACTTTACTGGGTGAAATTGACCAAACTAATTCTCGAGCAGCGATGTCAGCATTGATATTAAGAATTTGTCCAGATGCGGATTCACCTAAGCTGGCAATGACTGGAGTAGAGCCATTCTGGATGGTGGTTTTAATACTTTCTAAATCTATATCTGTGATTTTTCCAACTAGGCCAAATTTTTCTTTATTTTCATAATCGCAACGGAAAACATTATTGAGTAATCCAACTGCACGTACTTGATGTTGCTCTAGGGCTGTGACTAAATCGCGATTGGCCTTATACATTATTGGACGAGCCACAGCCATAACTTGTTCGCTGCTAACTCTCAAGCCATCTACTTTTTTGTTTTCGATACCGGCTTCTTTGATAGCGGCGTCCAGTTGTGGACCAGCACCATGCACAATAATTGGGTGCAAACCTAAGTGACGAATAACAGCGAGAGAGGCCGCTAAATCATCCATACGTTCAGCAAGGATGCCTCCACCGACTTTAATGACTGCGAAGCGCATTTCGTCTGTACTGCTGTACTGATCTAAATAGTATTGAGCTTCATGACTGGAACTCAATTGGGTTAATACTTCACGTATTATTTGGCGTGTTTTTTGTGTTTCTAGTGACATGTTCTTATCTTCTGACAAATAGAGAAAAAATTATTACTTTTAAATTTCTATTAATCGTTACGGTCGGGATAGAAGCTCATAAATCTCATAAGCCTTAACTAATTGGTCTTTTCGCACCCATTCATTTGCAGTGTGAGCTTGCTTTATATCGCCTGGTCCTAATACTAAAGCTGGAGTTCCAGAGGCATTAAATAATGAAGCCTCAGTCCAAAACCCAACAGCTGCACCTTTAATAAGCCTATGTTTATCGATATACCTTTGAGTAGATGAATTGTCATATTCTTTAGTGGGTAAGGGAGGGCCATAAAAAGAGGCATTCCAGCTTACATCTGCAGCTTTTGGTATTAACGCTTTTACATGTTCTAAAAAATCTTCAGTATCTGAACCTGGATCTAAGCGGGCACTCCAATTGGCATAAGCTTCGGCGGCACTGATATTGCTCTTCACACCACCGGTTATTTTACCTAGATTAAAGCGTGCTTTAGTGTTGTCAGCATATTCTTGCTTAACATAGTCTAAAGTGCTATTCGCCCATTGTACTAAATGATGCGTAGCACTCAGTTTTAATGCTTCGGTGTTGGAGGAATGACCCGCTAGTCCTTTGAAGTTCATATGCACTGAAACAAATCCGGAATGTTCAATCACTGCTTCACAATTTGTAGGTTCGGCAACAATAACTTGATCATATTCCTTTGCAAGACCAGCTTTAGTAAACTCTTTGATGCATAAACCACTGGCGCCTTCTTCATCCGTTGTAAACAGCAGTGCGAAATCGCGGGTATCAATTTTCGATAAAGCAATTAAACAGGCTGCTGCACCTTTTATATCACAGGAACCTAAACCGCTGACTGTTTCTTTATGTACTTGTAACTCATGGGGAGAATGCTCCCAATCATCTAAGTTTCCACAAGGTACAGTATCTATGTGTACATTAAATAGAATTTTTGGAGAACCACGCTTAGCATAAAAACTTACTCGTCCTTCATCATGGTCATAGAGTTTTATATCAAAGTTAGGTAAGGACTTACTCAAATAAGAGAATATTTCACTTTCCTTACTGAGATTTCTCGGAGGGTTTTGGGTATCAAAACCAACCAGTTCTTTTAAGGGCTTAAGGATATTGCTTAATACATCTGACATGAGCTTACCCTTTAGAACGTCGAATTCGTTGCGACATAATTGTGCTTTGTCCACTAAGTTTAATGAAACCTATGGCTTCACTTGGTGACCAATCACAACTTTGAGCATAAACCGCATTGTCGTCTTGCAAAATATTGTCACTCTCAACAGCAACTGCCAAGAGACTACCACCGCTTGTTTGTAAGGTAACACTTCCTGTCACTGTTGATTGAGAGCTTTTGAGATAGGCCTCTAGGTCATGTTTGTGTGGGTCGTAAAAGTAGCCAATATAAACTAATTCAGCCCAGCGACTGGCTAGTGTTTGATGAAATTGGTTTTGTAATTTTGTATTAACCACATCGTTTAGGGCTTTATGTGCAATAAGCAATGCGTCTATACCAGGACATTCAAAAACAATACGTCCTTTTAAACCAAGTGATACATCGCCTGTGTAGATGTGTCGACCAACGCCATAGGCTCCAAGTCGTTCATTGAGGGTTTTAATGATTTCAGGGCCTTGCATGGATTTGCCATCAAGTGCAACGGCAATACCGTTTACAAACTCAACTTTGATTTGTAGGGTTTCATCTGGCCATTCAGAACGCGGTCTAGACCAAACATGAGTGTCTTCAGTTGGTGCGCCAAACTCATCGATTTCACTGCCTGAAATGGTTATGCCCAGTAAGTTTTCGTTAATTGAATAACGTTTACTGGCTTGATTGATATCAACCGGAGAGTCTTTTAAGCATTCCAATTCATAATCTCTCACCTTATCAACTTTTTCTTGAAGCTCTCTGACTGGAGCAATGATATTGTAATCCCCTAAACTCATAACCGTTAAATCAAAACGCATTTGATCATTGCCCATTCCAGTACACCCATGAGCGAAGTTTTTTGTGCCTAATTGTTCACATAGCTCTAAACATAAACGCACAATCACGTATCGGTCAGAACACAATAATGGATATTCACCAAGCTGCCTAGCGCCTGACCACACCAGCGGAATAACAAATTCATCCCAAATGGCTTGTTGAGCGTCGATAGTATGGTGTTTTGTAGACCCTAATTGCTGAGCTCGCTCCGCAATACTATCAATCTCGGATTGGCTAATTCCTCCGGTTGAAATAAAAACGGTATGTACTTCATAGCCTTGTTTGACTAAATGCCATAGGCAATAACAGGTGTCCAGTCCACCAGAGAAAGCGAGTACTATTTTTTTTGAATCATTAGATGTAGTCATGTTGTTCTTCAGTTTGATTAAGGTTCAGATAAGTTTTACAAGGGAGTCATTTGTTGAGTAATTTCATCATTAAGGCTTTTTGAGCATGTAAGCGATTTTCAGCTTCATCCAAGGCTACGCAATAATCAGCATTCATTACAGTATCCGTGGCTTGGATATTTCTTCTTAATGGAAGACAGTGACTAAATAGGGCGTTATTGGTTAGAGCCATCTTTTCTTGATTAACCGTAAAGTGCTTGTACTTTTGACGATGAGCTTGGTCTTTTTGAGGGTCTTGGTAGAAATCCAGTGAACCCCAGCTTTTAGCGTATACAAAATCGGCGTCTTTATAAGCGGCGTTTACATCATGCGTTACACTGAACTTACCACCATTGGCTTTGGCAAACTCTTGTGCTTTGGTCATGTAATGACTGTCTAGTAAGTAGTGCTCATCAGGACAAAGTAAGGTTACGTCCATCCCAAACTTAGTACTTATTAAAGCCGCAGAATTTGCCACAGCCGTATTCAGTGGCTTTGGATGGTACGCCCAAGTGAGTACAAACTTTTTGTTTTTAACTGAGCCCATTTTCTCTTGCATGGTTTGCATCAGAGCAAGTTCTTGGCAGGGGTGAACAATCGTCTCCATATTGATAACAGGTACTGATGAATACTTGGCAAGAGCATTAATAAGTTTGTCTTGTCTATCAACAGACCAATCGGTAAAGCTTGGAAATGCACGCAGAGCGATTAAGTCACAATATCGCGATAAAACTCCAGCCACTTCAATAATATGTTCTTCGGCTTCTCCGTCCATGATTACATTGGGTTCAAACTCAATACCCCATGCGTCTTTTCCAGGTTGAAGCACAATGGCAATGCCGCCAAGTTGTTGCATGCCCAGTTGAAATGATGTTCGCGTTCGCAAAGAAGAGTTTAAAAACAACATCGCGATCGACTTGCCTTTTAGGCTGTCGTTTAAGGGTTGTTGTTTTAACTGATTGGCTTGATCAAGAATAACTTGTAAGTCTTCTTGACTCCAATCCTCAGTACTCAAAAAATGCATTATTAACCTCTACTTAAGTGTTTTATGGGAGAGCTAAACAAAAAAAATCCAGCGCTTAGGCTGGATTTTCATAAAACTGTTGTATTTCAAATTAGCAACAATATTTACCCAGCAACAAGACCGTAACGTCCGCAGGTCGGCGTCGTGGAAAGGCAGGTGCAATTGCTTTTGAAAAATTCATGGTGTGAACTTTACACAAACATTTGCCGCACGGCAACAATTATTTCACTTACATTTGCAACTAAGCAAATTCTATTGAATTTGCTTATCCTGAACTTGATTCAGGACCCCATAAATAAAACGCTCTTCATTCTGGAAAAAGTGTCCCATACAGTGATATGAGATCTCATAAAAGATTCAAGTAAGTGAATTTGCTTATCCTGAACTTGGTTAAGGACCCCATAAATAAAGCGCTCTTCCTTTTGGAAAAAAGTGTCCCATACAGTGATATGGGATCTCATAAAAGATACAAGTAAGTGAATTTGCTTATCCTGACGCGACTATCATGGATGATAGGAGGTAGAGCAATGCAGGAGCAATTGCCGAATTCAGGACGCCATAAATAAAGCTCTTTTCCTTGAGGAAAAGAAGTGTCCCATTCAGTGATACGGGATCTCCATGAGGTGAGAATACTTACAGACAGTTATGAGGCCCTGTATCAAGTACGGGGTTTCGGTATGTTTAAAAATAGGATTATTTTTAGAATGTTAAATAAAAAATCGCGTATCATTCCTAGACATTATTCCAAAACTTCTCAAAACATTATATTCTCATTATGCAATTACAAGAACTCATTAATACCGCCGATACACAATTACTAACTGTTACCAAAAGAAAAAATGCAGTCATGCAAAGTGGCAGCGGAGTGCGAATGAGAGATACTGAAGGCAAGGAGTATTTAGATTTTGTTGGAGGTTGGGCGGTAACTTGCTTAGGACATTCGCCTAAGGTGATTGTCGATGCAATTACACAGCAGGCTAATCAACTCGTTAATTCAAGTCCGTCATTCTATAACTTACCGATGTTGGAATACACCAAGTTGTTAGTTGATAATACTTGCTTGGATAGAGTGTTTTTTGCGTCCTCCGGAGCAGAAGCCAATGAAGGTGCGATTAAGCTTGCCCGTAAGTACGGCCAAAAACACAAAAATGGCGCTTATGAAATTATTACAACCAGTAATGCATTTCATGGTCGAACACTCACGACCATGTCGGCTACTGGAAAAGCCATATGGAAAGATTTATACGAACCCAAAACCAAAGGCTTTAGGCAAGCTATATTCAATGATTTGGATTCAGTTAAAAATTTAGTTAATAAAAACACTGTTGCCATTATGCTGGAACCGATTCAAGGCGAGGGTGGGGTAAATGTTGCAACTCAAGAGTTTATGCGTGGTTTACGTGAACTGTGTGACCAAGAAAATATGCTGTTAATTTTCGATGAGGTGCAGACAGGTTTTGGTCGCACCGGTAAATTGTTTGGATACCAACACTTTAATGTTGAACCAGACATCATGACCTTGGCCAAGGGTATTGGTGGTGGTTTCCCACTTTCGGCTTTAATGGCAAAAGAGTTTCTTAATATTTTTGAACCAGGCGATCAGGGAGCAACTTATAGTAGTCAACCATTAGCCATGGCTGTAGGTAAAGCTGTATTAAATGAACTACTGGAAAAAAATATTTCAAAACATAGTGCACTTATGGGTGAGTATTTAACTTTGCAATTAAACGAACTTGCAAAAAACTATTCAATAACAAACATTCGCGGATATGGATTACTCATCGCCTTCGATGTCTCGCAGGACAATGCAGCTGAAATTTCTAATAATTGCTTTAATCAAGGTTTATTAATAAACGCTTGTAAGCCGCATTCTCTGCGATTAATGCCTCCATTGATAGTCACTAAAGATGAGATCGATGAAATGATTTCTGTTCTTAAGCAATTTTTATAGTCATGCAATAGCTATCTATAGTAACATTGACTATACCTATTTTTACCATCTCTCATTATCGGTATAGTCTTATGCAAAAAAATATTGTAAAACTTATATGTGCTTGTTTTGTAGTGTCACTTCAATTGGCTTGCAGCAGTAGTTCTGTTGAACCATCACCACAGCCAATAGTTGTTGTACAACCACCAGTTGATGACACCCCATCTATTACAACAAGTGAACTTATTAAGCTTAACCAATTAGGTTATTTTCCTACAGCAACTAAGATTGCAATTGTTCCTGCTGTAGATGCTAGCGTGTTTGAATTAAGAGATAGCAGTAATTCTGAAATTGTTTACACGGGTAATTTAAGTTCAAGCATGACATGGACTTTAGCTGATGATAAACAATTTAAGCATGCAGACTTTTCTGACTTTAATCGCACGGGAGAATATCAATTAGTTGTATCTGGCGTAGAAGACTCAGTAAGTTTTACTATTGCTAATGACGTTTATGATAACGTTCATGATGCTGCACTAAAGGCTTATTATTTTAATAGGGCCAGTACTGAGCTTACTCAAGAGTTTGCTGGTGATTATCAACGACCACTTGGTCATGTTGATGATAGGGTAGAAATACATTCAACTGCTGCATCTCCACTTAGGCCAGCTGGTAATACATACCCATCGCCCAAAGGTTGGTATGACGCAGGGGATTTTGGTAAATACATCGTTAACAGTGGCATTTCAAGCTATACGCTTTTAGCAGCATTCGAGCATTTTCCTAATTTTTATAATCCACGATTAATTGATATTCCTGAATCAAGTAATTCAACACCCGATATATTAGATGAAATTATGTGGAATCTTGAATGGATGTTGACTATGCAAGACCCCAATGATGGTGGTGTTTATCATAAGTTAACAACACTGGATTTTTCTGGGGAACAAATGCCACATGAAACCAATGAGCAACGTTATTTTATTCAAAAATCTACTGCCGCAACATTAGATTTTGCAGCGGTAATGGCTACGGCTAGTCGTATATACGCTGACTTTACTCTTGATTATCCGGGTAAAGCTGACGATTTTAGACAAGCTGCAATTTCAGCGTGGCAATGGGCACAAGACAACCAAGATATAATTTATTCGCAAGATGGAAATGGTGTCAGCACTGGAGAATACGGTGATACAGAATTAAATGATGAGTTTGCATGGGCTGCAGCGGAATTATTTATTCTCACGAGTTCGGAATCTTACAAGGATGAGTTTTTTTCACGTAATGTAAGTTTTGATGACCCTGCTTGGCCCAATGTATCTTCATTGGCATATATCTCATTATTAAATAATGCTCAAAATTTACTAACTGATTCTGAATTACAATTTGTTCAAGATAATTTAATCAGCTCAGCTGAGGAAACCTTAAGTACCTATACGCAATCGCCTTATAAAGTTGCCATGCGCCGGAGTGACTTTGTCTGGGGCAGTAATGCGGTTGTTCTAAATCGTGCTTGGGTTATGTTAGAAGCTTATAAGATAAATGCTAATAATGAATTCCTTACAGCCGCTCATGGCGCTCTTGATTATGTATTAGGTCGAAATCCTACAGACTTTTCATTCATTACAGGCTACGGGAACAAAACACCAATAGATATCCATCATCGTCAATCGCGTGCAGATAGTATTGACGCTCCAATACCAGGCTTTATTGTCGGTGGGCCTCAACCAGGACAGCAAGATGGATGCAGTTATCCTTCGTCGCAACCTGCTTTAAGTTATTTAGATGATTGGTGTAGTTACTCAACTAATGAAATTGCCATCAATTGGAACGCTCCTTTAGTCTATGTTATTGCCGCCCTAAGCAACTTGTGATCAAAATAGATGAGTATTCATCCCTACAGTGTTAATTTTGATTGTATGTGTCTGAAAAACACTGCTTTAGTATCAAATAGTAATACTCTTGGTATTGGATAGCACTACATTTTCACGATTGAGTGATATAAATTTTATTCTCAGTCATAGAAACGTAGTATTCGTGACACTCATTGATTATTTGATAACTTGTGAACACTACATCTCATTGAATTTTCAACATGAAGGCTTTTGAGTTGTTTTATGCATTGGAGATTTTATGAAATTTGTTGAGCTGTTTTTTATATGTGTTTTGAGTATTTTTATGCAGTCTACTGTTCATGCCGGTAATATTTATATTGGATCAGGCATAGGCACTGGAGATGTGGATATTGATAGAGAGTTTTTCCCCGAAGTCACCTCACTCACCACAGATAGTAATGCAGTTTTAGTAGGCGATTTTTTAGTGGGTTATGAATTTGAGAATGGTGTGTTTGTTGATCTCGGAATTGAATCATACGATACAGTCAATTTTCTATTAATCGCTGATGAAGTAAATTTGAACACGACTCGAATAGGTATCGGCTATACCATCCCTAGTGAATCCCGTTTTAAGTTTTATGGCAAAACTGGGATTAATTTTTGGCAGTTAGAGCTAGAAGAATCAATTTTTCTTAATCCTGGTCCGGAATTGTCAGATAAGCAAAGTGGCGAAGATCTTTTTTTACAAGTGGGCATGGATTACCATTTTAATCAGCGGTTTCGTTTAGGCATAAGTTACGATTACAGCAGCAATGACTTTGGCGAAACCACAGGTGGAAAATTAACATTTAAATGGTTTCCATAAATCTTAGGCTCCTCTGACTATAGACAGAGAATTAAGCTATAATTGCATCTAGAATTACAGGGTCATTTGGCCCTGTTTTTGTGTAAAAAATCTACAAATTATGTGATTTTTAACCATTCTCTAGAGAAAAACCGATTTGTATTCCTTAGAAGCTAAAAACCTCTGCAAATGGCGAGATCACTTTTGTGTGTTCTCGGGGGTAAGTTTTACGCTTAATTCCGGTGAAAGCTTGTGGATTAGAGGGGATAATGGGGCTGGTAAAACTAGTCTGATTCGCATATTAGCAGGCTTGAGTAATGCAGATGATGGTGAGTTGCTTTGGAATAATGAAAGTTTTTTAGCCGATAATAGTAGCTACCAAGGTGCACTTCATTATATATCCCATCAACAAACTTTAATTTCCCACCTAAGCGTATTAGAAAGTATTGAATTACTTTTTCCTCTTTTAGGAGCAAAAGCGGCGTCGGATATTAGCTTAAGTCTAAATGATGTGGGCTTAGCCGGTTTTGAACAACAAAAAGTACAAAATTTATCAGCAGGTCAAAAACAACGCTTGAGCTTATTGCGATTGCTATTAAGGAATAAGCCCTTATGGGTTTTAGATGAGCCTCAAAGTCATCTAGATAGAGAAGGGCAAGCGTGGCTATTTAGTACGATAGAACGACACTTAAAAAATAAAGGCATGGTAATAATTATTAGTCACGCTAAAGATTTGCCATTAACGCATGTAAAGAGTTTGGATTTGTAATGTTATTGCCTGAGCTAAAAACACTCTACAAATTGGAATGGAAACAGTTTAGCCGATCACAGGGTCAATGGTTGTTCCCAGTGATGTTGTTTATTTTAGTGATAGTCTTATTCACTTTAGGAGTAGATCCCGAAGCAAAACGTTTGCAAGAAATGGCACCTGCGGTAATTTGGTGTGCATTTTTACTGGCATTATTATTGGCCTTAGATCACCTCTGGCGAGATGATTATCAAAATGGTGTTTTAGAACAAATGTTGATTCATACCGAGTCCCCTTTGCAGTTGTTATTACATCGAGTTGTGATTCGTTGGGTTCTAAGTATTGCTCCACTTTTATTGTGTTTGCCATTAGCAATCAGTATGTTGCAATTGCCAATAGGAATATTCTTCCCCAGTATGCTGGCTTTGCTATCAGGCTCATTTGTGTTTTGGTCCTTAGGTTCGGCTTTAAGTGCATTGACTTTGAATGATAGACGTCCTGCATTAATGAGTTTACTTTTATTACCGATGGCAGTACCAATTGTAATTTTTGGTAGTCGAGTAATTAAACAGTCTGCTGTTGGAGAAAGTGTTAGTGCCTTGGTACTAATGTTAGTTGGATTAAGTATTTTGAGTTTGAGTATCACACCGTGGATTATGCATGCGGGAATACGCTTGAATCTAGATTAGAATTTATATTTTTAAGAATGAATTAAATGAAAAAATGGTTTCATCAATGGGTTTCACCACCACACTTATATGAACGAGCAAATCGTTATGCCAGAGTTTTTCTGTTTTTAGCGCTTTGTTTGATGCTTTTTGCACTTTATGGCGGATTGGTTTTAGCTCCTGCGGATTATCAACAAGGTGATGCCTTCAGAATTATCTATGTGCATGTACCAAGTGCGTGGTTGTCAATGTTTGCTTACGCATTTATGGCTGGTGCATCATTTGTGGCCTTGGTGTGGCGCTTTAGTGCTGCACACGCGGTTGCAAGCGCTATCGCGCCTATAGGGGCCGTTTTTACCTTGCTTTGTTTAGTAACCGGTTCGCTCTGGGGTAAACCAATGTGGGGCACTTGGTGGGAATGGGATGCAAGAATGACCTCAGAGTTAGTGTTATTGTTCATCTATCTAGCTTATATAGCTTTAAGACAGTCCTTTGATGAGCAAAGCAAAGCTGACAAAGCGGCTGCTATTTTTGCTTTAATTGGAGTGGTTAATCTACCCATTATTCATTATTCCGTCTATTGGTGGAACACTCTGCATCAAGGCGCAACCATAAGTAAGATTGGTAAGCCGTCTATCACTTGGGACATGGGTTGGCCATTGTTGTTAATGACCATAGGGTTTATGTTGTTCTTTGGTGCGGTGACTTTAATTCGAACGCGTGGTGAACTTTTATCGCGAGAGCGAAAGGCTAAGTGGGTTAAAGAATTAGTCTTAAAAGATGAGGTTTTAGACTGATG
>CALHVH010000056.1 GCA_938039225.1 uncultured Gammaproteobacteria bacterium | reverse complement strand
GGTCAAGCTGTTATGCATAAAAAGTTTGGACCTGGAGTAGTGATGAACTACGAAGGCCAGGGCAGCCATGCTCGAGTGCAAGTTAACTTTCAGGATGTGGGTGCTAAATGGTTAGTTTTGGCTTATGCCAATTTGCAAGTTGTTTAACATAACTTATGGTTATGAGCACGCTCAAAAGTAGTCCTTAAACTCGCATGGTAAAAGTTAATTAGCCTTTGATTTATATACATATTGCTTAAAATACGGCTAATTTACGACACAAAACTTGCATAGAGTCCTAGATAGGCGTAATGTGCTGAACAACATGACGCGATTTGCAACAAATCCAGTTTATTTATTATTCATTAATTATATAAACCAAAACTTCAGGCAGCCGACGTTCGGTTCGTTAAGAAAAACATTAATTAAATAATCATGAAAATTTTAATCCTTGGTGCTGGTCAAGTAGGTTCAACCGCTGCAACTAATCTTGCACAAGAAGAACAAAATGAAATCACCGTAGTCGATACTAATCCTGAAGTCCTAAAAGAACTGGGTGATCGTCTAGATATCAGAACAGTAGAAGGTTTTGCTTCACACCCTCAGGTTCTCGAGCAAGCCGGTTGTGCCGATGCGGATATTCTTGTTGCCCTAACTAATTCTGATGAAACGAATATGGTGGCATGCCAAGTGGCCTACACCATGTTCCATACTAAAACCAAGATAGCTCGTGTTCGTGAGGCTGCTTATACACATGCTTCCTCCGAAAAAATATTTTCTCAAGATGCACTCCCGGTAGACGTAATCATTTCACCCGAACAATTGGTAACGGAACACGTTGAACGCTTAATTCATTTTCCTGGCGCCTTACAGGTATTGGAATTTGCTGATGGTCGTGTTCGCCTGGTAGGTGTCACAGCGCACGAGGGAGGTTTGTTAGTAGGACAAGAACTTCGAGCACTTGCTGAGCATATGCCAAATACCGATGCCCGAGTGGCTGCAATCTATCGTGATGGTGAAAGCTTGATGCCTGATGGCGATACCATCATTAAAGAAGGGGATAATGTTTTCTTTATTGCTGAACGAAATGATATTCGTTTAGTGATGAGTGAGATGCGTAAATTAGAAACGCCAGTACGTCGCGTTATGATTGCCGGTGGTGGTAATATTGGTTATCGCTTAGCAAAAGTGTTGGAGCGTACCAATAAAGTTAAATTAATTGAACGCGATAAAGTTCGTGGACGAAAAATTTCTGAAAAATTACGTAAAACGCGAGTGCTTATCGGTGATGCTGCAGATCAAGCCTTACTGGAAGAAGAAAATATTGACACAACAGATGTCTTTGTATCAGTCACTAACTCAGAAGAAGCCAATATCCTCTCCGCCATGGTTGCCAAGCGTTTGGGTGTTAAAAAAGCCATCGCTCTGATAAATCGTCCAAGTTATGGCGAGGTGGTTGAATCCGGTGGAGTGATTGATGTGGCTGTATCTCCTCAGCAAATTACCTCTGGCGCTTTGTTGTCGCATGTACGTAGAGGCGATGTGGTTAAAGTACATACCTTACGTCGCGGAGCTGCCGAAGCCATGGAAGCAATTGCACACGGCGATGAAAAAAGTTCACGCGTGGTTGGCAAGGCCTTAGAAGATATTCGTTTGCCTAAAGGCACTAGCATTGCTGCCATTGTGCGTGGCGAACAAGTCATCATGGCGCATCATGATGTGGTGATTGAATCAGATGATCATGTCATTTTATTCTTAACTGACCGTAAACGAATTCCTGATGTTGAAGACCTTTTTCAAGTGAATGTAAAAGTTTCACGTAAGTAAGCATACTTCAACTAAATACTAGACTGATAAGCTTCGTATGAATATAAAAATTGTGTTGCGAATATTAGGTGTTCTGCTCATGGGTTTTAGTGTAACCATGGTGCCGCCTATTTTTGTTTCGTTTATCTATTCTGATGGACAGGCTTCTGCTTTTATATACTCAATAATCATCTATTTAATTATAGGTTCAATCATATGGTATCCATTACGTAAGCAACGCTCAGAATTAAGAATCCGTGATGGTTTTTTGGTGGTGTCCTCATTTTGGGCGGTGATTGGTTTGGCTGGTTCATTACCGTTTTTGCTTTCTGACTTGCCATTGAGTTTTACCGATGCATCTTTTGAAGCGATCTCAGGATTAACCACCACGGGGGCAACAATTTTAATTGGCCTCGATGAAATGCCGCGGTCTATTCTTTACTATAGACAGCAATTGCAGTGGCTTGGTGGCATGGGGATTATTGTATTAGCTTTAGCCATTTTGCCTATGTTAGGTGTGGGTGGCATGCAGTTATACAAAGCCGAATCGCCTGGGCCTGTTAAGGACTCAAAACTAACTCCACGCATAACCGAAACCGCTAAGGCGCTTTGGTATATTTATTTAGGCTTAACCGTGTTATGTATGTTGGCTTATTATTTTGCAGGCATGACCTGGTTTGATGCTATCTGCCATAGCTTTAGTACCATTGCCATCGGTGGTTTTTCTACACATGATCAAAGTATTGGGCATTTTAATAGTCCGCTGATAGATACAGTGGCAATTGTGTTTATGCTAATTGCTGGTGCAAACTTTGCTTTGCACTTTGCCGCTTATAAGCGATGGGAGTTTAAGCACTATTTCCGTGACGCTGAGTTTAAAACCTATTTAATTATTATTTCAGTAGGGGTTGTGATTACCACCCTCGCATTAGAATCAACCGATTATATCGATGATGCCAGTGAGGCCTTTAGGGCCGCGGTTTTCCAGGTAGTGTCAATGGGCACAACGACTGGCTTTACCACAGAAAATTATTCCTTGTGGCCAGGAGCATTGCCTTTGCTACTTATCTTGCTTAGTTTTATTGGTGGATGTGGTGGTTCAACGGCTGGTGGTATGAAAGTCATTCGATGGTTATTAGTCTTTAAGCAAGGCATGCGTGAGGTCATTCGCTTAATTCATCCCAATGCTGAAATTCCAGTTAAGTTAGGCAATAGAGCGGTTTCGCATAGGGTTATAGATGCAGTGTGGGGCTTTTTCTCGGTCTACATTGTGGTATTCGGTATCATGATATTACTCATGATGGCAACCGGACTTGACCAGGTAACGGCCTTTTCAGCCGTAGCAGCTAGTCTGAACAACCTAGGTCCTGGTCTGGGAGAAGTTGCGAATAATTTTGTGCTGATTAATGACCCAGCAAAATGGATTAGTATTTTTGCTATGCTGCTTGGACGCTTAGAAATATTTACGCTGTTAGTATTATTCACCGCGGCCTTTTGGGAATATTGATTTGCAGTGATGCTTTTGAGTTAATACTGCGTTAAAAGCATTCTCGACTTGTTATTTACTATTCACAACGACGCTTTGGGAGTATTAACTCAAGGAAGTGTTGGTTTTCTTGATGATTCTTCATCCCTAAGTAATTATCGTCTTCCCTGCGAAGGCAGGGACACATATCCCAGAATTTTTTATAAATCGATTCATACCTCGGCAACTGCTCCATGCGTTGCTCTATCTCCTGCATCCCTTCAGTCGTACGCAGGAAAGACGGCGTGGTGGTGAGGTGCTAAAATACGCGTATGGATATTTTTAAAGTTTTTCAAGTAGAAGCGGCTCATCGCTTACCAAATGTACCCAGCGATCATCAATGTTATCGCTTACATGGTCATTCATTTATTATTGAGATTCATGTGAGTGGTCCTGTTGGGGAAACCACGGGTTGGGTCATGGATTTTGCAGACTTAAAAGCAAGTTTTGATCCTTTGTATAAACAATTGGACCATAATTATCTGAATGAAATTCCGGGCTTGGAAAATCCCACCAGTGAAAACTTAGCAAAGTGGATTTGGGATAAGCTTAAACCTAGGCTAAATCTATTATCAAAAGTTGTGGTTAAAGAAACCTGCAATTCCGGCTGTGTGTACAGCGGCGAATAAATTTTTTATTTTTAAACAAAGGAGCTCGTTATGGCAAAAAAATTGCCAACAGTGCCACGTAGTCCTGTAGATCATTCAATGCTAACTAGAGAGTCGTGGAAAATATTTCAAATCATGGCTGAGTTTGTTGAAGGCTTTGAGCAGCTTTCTAGCATTAAACCTTCAGTAAGTATTTTTGGTTCGGCACGTACTGCTCCTGATCATCCTTATTACAAACTAACTGAGCAAATTGCTCGTGAATTGTCGGATGCTGGTTTTTCTATTGTGACTGGCGGAGGTCCTGGCTTAATGGAAGCCGGTAGTAAAGGCGGGTTCGAAGGTAAATCCATTAGTGTAGGTTTAAACATCAATTTACCCTTTGAGCAAACCAGTAATGCTTATCAGGATATATCTTTAGACTTCAGGCATTTTTTCTCAAGAAAGGTTATGTTCGTTAAATACGCTTCGGCCTATGTGGTTATGCCAGGTGGCTTTGGAACTATGGATGAAGTAATGGAAAGCCTTACTTTAATGCAAACCGGCAAGAGTAGGAAAATCCCAGTAGTTTTAGTGGGTACTCAATTTTGGTCTGGTTTAATCGAGTGGTTTAAAGATAAACTGGTGTCTGAGGGTATGATTTCGGCAGATGATATGGATTTATTCTCTGTGGTTGATACCTCCGAAGAAGTATCTAAGGTGATTTTTGACTTTTATCAGGATCGCAGCTTTGATTTATCTCCAGAAGAACAACAAACCATGTTGAATCTATAAAAAATAAACATTATGCAAAATTTTGCACAAAAAATTTCGACATTTAATGATTGGCTGGGTCGTACCATTTCCTGGCTTACCTTAATTATGGTCATTCTGACCTTTGTTATCGTTATCTTAAGGAAATTTTTTGATCTTGGGTGGATATGGTTGCAAGAAAGTGTAACCTGGATGCATGCCTGTGTATTTATGTTGGCCGCTGCCTATACCTTGCAAAACGAAGACCACGTACGGGTGGATATTTTTTATACTCGTTTTAGCCCTAAGAAAAAAGCTTTAATCAATCTCTGTGGTTCAGTTTTTTTATTGCTACCTTTATGTGTTTTCATCATTTGGAGTAGTTTTGATTATGTGGCGGAGTCTTGGCGCATTCAAGAAACTTCATGGCAATCTGGAGGGCTTAGTTTTTTATATATTTTAAAAAGCATTGTTCCAATTACGGCACTTTTACTCCTTGTCCAGGGCGTCTCTAGCTCTATCAATGCGTTTTATTTAAGCAAACAATAGTTTTAATAATATTTTTTTGTTCTGTTTTTGTAACAAAAAGCAATCAGAAAGAGCGTAAGAAAAAAGTTCAAAATCAAAAGTGTTTCAGATGTGTAACACTTTTTCACAATTTCCCAATGTTTGCTTAAATTGTCTACGAAATGTATTCAACATTTTATTTTTCATGCACTTAACATAATAAATTCAAGATACTTCTACAAAAAAATGATTTGTAGGACTCGTCCTACAAATGCGTTGTAACAAAAATCTAACACTGTAGAAAATTGTAAACACTGTGCTAGACTCCCCCCAAATCTAATTTTGGATTTTCATGTTCTATGGAAAAGAATAATTCCAAGAATTTGAAATAGTAATTAACTTTATCTAATTCATTCAATTTTCAGAATTTGAGCTAAAAAATAGAAAAAATTGGAACTTAATATTAAATAACAAAAACAATAAATAAAGAGTTACTAATTTAATCAACTTGTAAGACACATCACTACTACAAAACCACACAGTCCAGGTTATCTGGACGCACAAGGATATGACCATGAATGAGAACACCACACTAGCTTATACACCGCCAGTAACCGATGACGCATCTCTTACTTATACATTAAGTGGAATAGACGCGAGTTTGTTTGAGATTGATCCTAATACAGGCGTTGTGACGTTTATCACCGCTCCTGATTTCGAGAATCCTCAAGATGACGGTATGGATAATGTTTATAACATCACGGTTACTTTATCTGATGGCACGGTTCGTCCATTAACGATAACGGTAGATGATGTTAATGAGGCGCCTATTGTGAGTGAAGACATTGTTGAAAGCATTCAAGACAATGAAGGTTTGGTGGTTGATTTATTACAAAACGCCAGTGATCAAGATGGTGATGATTCGCTTAGTTTGGCTAACTTAGTCATTACAAGTCCAGGAGTTGATTTTGGAGGCGTAACTATCTTAGGAACGGAAGTAACAATTGACCCTGCTCATTATGAGTATTTATCAGTTGGTGAAAGCATTGTAATTAGTGGTACTTATGATGTGGTTGATGCTAGTGGTTTGGCTACACCAACAAGTGTTGAGATAACTATTGAAGGTACAAACGAAGCCCCTGTTGTGAGTGCGCCTCTTGATATCACAGTGAATCAAGACGATGGCATTGTATTGGTTAATTTATTCCAGAATGCGAGTGATGTTGATGCGAATGATACCTTTAATCTAAATGGTTTCTTAAGCACAAGTCCTCCGGGCACAGATTTTAGTGGTCTGGTGTCATTTGCTGATGGTATAGCAACGTTTGATACGACGGCTTATAGCTATTTGGCTGAAGGTGAAAGCTTGGTGCTTACTGGTTCATACAATGTGAGTGATGG
>CALHVH010000055.1 GCA_938039225.1 uncultured Gammaproteobacteria bacterium | reverse complement strand
GCATCTGAAATTTGGTCAGAAACTTTATCTGGATGACCTTCAGAAACAGATTCAGATGTGAATAATGATTGTGTGCTCATGCGTTTTCCTCTGTCGTGGCTGTTATGGCCAAAGTGTGAAATTTTTTAGACGTCTAGACGTTTATTCTGGCGGGTATTATACGAATGTATTTGACTCTTGTCTGGACGATAATTCCTTAGAGACTAGAAATTTATTCTTCGCTTGATCTAAGTACCACCGTTAAGGGGAAACTAGGGGCGCATCCAGTTAAATTTTCCTGTAAAAACACCTACTGCTTAACATGAGCTAGTGTGGGTTAAACGGCATAAAAATAAGGATTTAAACTTGGTTTAGTTTTGGTGAGCTTGCGAACATAAAGGTGGTGAGAGACAATGCGCGCCTTAAATTACTTTTTGATGAGTGATCAATAATCTCATCTGCTCAAAAAACGCTCTCAGAGCCGAAAAATCTAAGGTCAAACTATGTCAACTCGCCGTGAACTCGCAAATGCAATTCGAGCCCTCAGTATGGATGCCGTCCAAGCCGCAAACTCTGGTCACCCAGGTGCACCAATGGGTATGGCTGATATTGCAGAAGTCTTATGGAATGATTACTTAAAACATAATCCGCAAGATCCTAGTTGGCACGACAGAGATCGCTTTATTTTGTCGAATGGCCATGGCTCAATGTTAATTTATTCATTGTTACATCTAACTGGCTACGACCTTCCAATGCAGGAGCTTAAAGACTTTCGTCAAATGGGTTCTAAAACAGCAGGTCACCCTGAATATGGAATTACGCCTGGCGTAGAAACCACTACAGGACCTTTAGGGCAGGGCATCACGAATGCCGTAGGGTTTGCACTAGCAGAGAAAATTTTGGGTGAACGTTTCAATAAGCCAAACTTCCCTGTGGTTGATCACAATACTTATGTGTTCATGGGTGATGGTTGTTTAATGGAAGGCATTTCGCATGAGGCTTGCTCGCTTGCTGGTACATTGGGGCTGGGTAAGTTGGTTGCCTTTTGGGATGACAATGGCATTTCGATTGATGGTGAAGTAGAAGGCTGGTTTACTGATAACACGCCGCAACGTTTTGAATCTTATGGTTGGCATGTGGTTAAAGGTGTCGATGGACACGATGCCGATGCGATTAAAGCGGCTATAGAAGAAACCAAGAAAGTTACTGACAAACCAAGTTTGATCTGTTGCAAAACCGTTATTGGTTTTGGTGCACCGACCAAGCAAGGTACCTCTGGCGTACATGGTGCTGCCTTAGGTGATGAAGAAATAGCACGTGCGCGTACCGAATTGAATTGGCCACATGCTCCTTTTGAAATTCCTG
Source organism: uncultured Gammaproteobacteria bacterium (assembly GCA_938039225.1). GTDB lineage: Bacteria > Pseudomonadota > Gammaproteobacteria > Steroidobacterales > JABDMI01 > JABDMI01. The sequence goes on along the minus strand of CALHVH010000055.1, from coordinate 2,279 downwards.
CTGAAATTAACAGTGCATGGGATGCCAAAGAAAAAGGTAAAAAAGCACAAGCCGCTTGGGAGCAAATGTTTACATCGTATGCCAAAGAGCATCCTGAACTTGCTAATGATTATTCCCGTCAAATGTCGGGTGCGCTTCCAGCAAATTGGGATCAAGCAACTCAAGATTTATTAAATGAAATTAATTCTGAAAAAGCTGGGCATGCTACCCGTAAAGCCTCTGAACGTGCTTTGAATGCTCTAGGTCCAGTCTTACCCGAATTACTTGGTGGTTCAGCAGATCTTACGGGTTCAAACAATACCTGGTGGAAGGGCTCTAAAGCGATTACACCTACTGATGCCACTGGTAACTATATTTTTTATGGTGTGCGTGAGTTTGCTATGTCGGCAATCATGAATGGTGCTGCTTTACATGGCGGTTTTATTCCATATGGTGCTACATTCCTTACTTTTTCAGACTATGCAAGAAATGCTGTTCGCATGGCGGCCTTGATGGAAGTTGGTAGTATTTTCGTATACACACACGATTCAATTGGTTTAGGTGAAGATGGTCCTACTCACCAACCCGTAGAACATACGGCAAGTTTACGCTTAATGCCTAACTTAGATGTATGGCGTCCTTGTGATGGCGTTGAATCCTTTGTGGCATGGCAAATTGCGGTTGAAAAACGTAAAACACCATCAGCACTTATCTTTACACGTCAAAATCTTCCTCATCAAGAGCGTGATGCACAACAATTAGCAGATGTGGCTAAAGGTGGGTATATACTGCATGAACCTACTACGTCTCCTGACGCAATTATTATTGCTACCGGTTCTGAAGTGCATTTAGCCATGGACGCAGCTAAGACTTTATCCGCTGAAGGTAAATCGGTTCGTGTGGTATCAATGCCGTCAACCGATGTATTTGAGCAGCAAGATGCCGCTTATCAAGAATCGGTTTTACCTAAAGCACTAACCAAGCGAGTAGTTGTAGAGGCGGGTGTAACTTCAGCCTGGTATAAATACACAGGAATTGAAGGACGAGTGATTGGTTTAGATCGTTATGGTGAATCTGCACCTGCTGGCGAACTCTTTAAACATTTTGGATTTACTGTTGATAATGTTGTAGCAACAGTAAAAGATATTCTTTAAATTTTATTTTTATAATTTGAATTAGTTAAGAAACTAAAGGAAAACATCATGGCTATTAAAATTGCTATCAATGGTTACGGACGTATTGGACGTAATGTATTACGCGCTTTGTATGAATCTGGTCGTACCAAAGAAATTGATATTGTTGCAGTAAACGATTTAGGTAGTGCAGCAACAAATGCTCACTTAACTAAATATGACACAGCACATGGCATGTTCCCTGGCGACGTGAGTGTCGACGGCGAGTACATGATTGTAAATGGCGACAAAATTAAAGTCTGTGCTGAACGTAATCCTGCTGATTTACCTTGGGGTGAGTTAGGTGTGGATGTGGTTTTAGAATGTACTGGTTTTTTCCGCACTCGTGAAAAAGCGTCTTTACACTTAGAAGCCGGTGCTAAAAAGGTGATTATTTCAGCTCCTGCTTCTGACGCGGTAGATGCCACCATTGTTTATGGTGTGAATGACAATGTACTTAAATCTACTGACACCGTTATTTCAAATGCATCGTGCACAACTAACTGTCTTGCGCCAATGGTTAAGGCTTTAAATGATGAATTGAAAGTGATTAATGGCTTAATGGTTACTATTCATGCCTATACTAATGATCAAGTATTGTCAGACAGTTATCATGGTGATTTACGTAGAGCGCGTTCAGCGACTATGAGTATGATTCCTGCAAGCACTGGTGCCGCAAAAGCGGTTGGTTTAGTGCTTCCGGAGCTTAATGGAAAATTAGACGGTTACGCTATTCGTGTTCCTACTATTAATGTGTCAATGGTTGATTTAACCTTTAAAGCCGGTCGCGATACCACTATCGAAGAAGTTAATGCAATCATGAAAAAAGCCTCTGAAGGCTCTTTGAAAGGCATATTAGGTTATAACGACGGACCTTTAGTGTCTGTTGATTTTAATCATAATCCACACTCATCAGTATTTGATTCAACATTAACTAAAGTTAGCGAAGGCAGCTTAGTTAAAGTGTGTTCTTGGTATGATAATGAGTGGGGCTTCTCTAACCGTATGTTAGATACTTCATTGGCATTAATGAATGCTTAAATGCATGGGCATTTAAATTATGCCCCTACAATGATGTAAGAAAGAAGTGTAGGGGTGCGATTTATCGCACCCCTTTTTTTAAACAAA
>CALHVH010000054.1 GCA_938039225.1 uncultured Gammaproteobacteria bacterium | reverse complement strand
GCTTCATGCGCCTCTTGTGCATTTCGAGATTTGGTTTTGAAGACACGAGCTTCTGCTGGTACCGAATCTTTACCAAAGCGAGAGGCAATCATGTCTCTTACCTCAACCAAGGCTTCTGCAGCTAAATTCACTGAATCAGTACGCATATAGGTAATTAGTCCAACCGGACCATCTTCACCTAAATCCATACCTTCATAGAGCTTTTGTGCCACGCTCATGGTTTTACGTGCACTAAAGCCAAGTTTTTTAGACGCTTCTTGTTGAAGGGTAGACGTTGAGAATGGAGCGCTTGGGTTACGTTTACGTTGCTTTTTCTCAATTTTTTTGATGACTAAATTGCCACCTTGAGACTCGGCAGCCTTTACTAAGTCGGCTTTAACTTTTGCTACGTCTTCAGCATTGGTATAGGTGAATTGCTTTACTTTTTCGCCACCAAATTCAAATAATTTAGACCCAAAAGGCTTTACTTTATGTGCAAGATTTGCGCCTATGCTCCAATACTCTTTAGGTTCAAAAGCATCAATCTCATCTTCACGTTCTACAATTAAACGTAAGGCTGGACTTTGCACGCGACCTGCTGATAAGCGAGGTCTAACCTTTTTCCATAAGAGTGGAGATAGGTTAAATCCAACTAAGAAATCTAGGGCGCTGCGAGCTTGTTGAGCATCAACCAACTCATTGGCCATGCCTCTTGGGTTGGCCACAGCTTCAGTGACGGCTTTTTTAGTAATTTCGTAAAACACGACTCGATGGACTTTTTTGCCTTCGAGTAGGCCGCGTTCTCTTAGAATTTCTAAGACGTGCCAAGAAATCGCTTCTCCTTCTCTATCCGGGTCAGTCGCGAGATAAAGAGCGTCTGCTTTCTTAACCGCTTTGGCAATTCGTTCTACGTGCTTTTCATTTCTTTCAATAAGCATGTATTGCATATCAAAATTATTATCTGTATCTACGGCACCATTTTTTTTCAAAAGACTGCGTACATGACCATATGAGGCCATGACTTTAAAGTCTTTACCTAAATATTTTTCTATGGTTTTCGACTTTGCAGGCGATTCCACGATTACGATATTTTTACTCATATATATAGAAATAAATTAAAAATGGTGGTCTTGTCAACAAACAATTTTGTTAACTTGTTATTGCTTTGGTTATTTACGCTGTTATAAATATAGGTGCTTAGTAGCTTATGCAAAGCTCGCGCAGTGTACTTTAATACGTTCGGGATGCAAGTTTTGCTAATAAATAATAAGTTGGGCCGAGCTTATGAAAAACAAGACAGATGCGCGAGACAGTTGAACGAATAGTGAGCGAATTAAGTAAAATTCAGCGGTTTTTAGTGAATAAGAGCCGAATTTTCGTTCTGAATTAGATTTTCCATATGTAAAAGGGCCTTTTCTTGGTCAGGTTGGGAGAACAAGACCATTAGCACTACCCATTGCAAAGCCTCAATGTCTAAATCATTGGTTTCTAAGGCTAAAGTGCGATCAATTACTCGTTCACGCTGTAATTCGTTAAGGATTCCTATTTGTTCTAAATAATATATATACCCGCGACAATGTGAGGGTATGCGATGTTGCTCATCCGCATTAAAAATCCTGGTGGACGGCTCAAGGTCTGTATGTAATTTTTTGGGTTTGTCTGAAAAACTCCATTGAATACTGAGATCATCAATCCAGCTTAATGCGCGCTCAATTTCATTTTCATAAAAGCCCGCACGCGTCAGTTCTTGTTCTAAATCTTGACGCTCTGGAGCCTGAAGCGTTTGCTCATCTGAATAGGTTTCAAACAAATAAATCAACACGTCTAATACATTTTGTCGCATGTTATCTCCTTGATCCCTTTATTGTTAAAATTATTGGGTGTGATGAGTGTGTTGCGCTATCTATGTTCTAGTATAGCGTCCTGAGCCGGCATTGCTAATAAAACCTTCTAGTTCTAATATCAATAACATGGATGAAATTTGATCGGCCTTAAAATTAGTATTTTCAATCAATTCATCAATCGATATGGGGTTATAACTTATAACTTCAAGTAAGTCCTGATAGCCTGAGTCTAAGTTTGATTGCTCAAGTTTTTGAGATATGGAAACTGTTGTTTTGCTTGTTGAGTCTAAGGCTTGTTTTAAATGCTGTAAGTGACTTTGTAATTCGTCCAGAATGTCGTCGGCTTTTTCTACTAATTTGGCACCTTGCTGAATTAGTTTGTGACATCCTTTAGCCATTGGGTTATGTATGGAACCTGGAATAGCAAACACTTCTCTACCTTGTTCTAATGCGTACTGTGCTGTGATGAGTGAGCCGCTGCGTATACTGGCTTCAACAACCAATGTTCCAATACTTAAGCCACTAATAAGGCGATTACGGCGTGGAAAAAAAGCTTTATGTAGTTCGGTACCTGGCAAAAACTCACTTACAAGAGCACCTTGTTGCGAAATTTTCTCGGCTAATTTGAGGTGCTGGTTTGGATAAACCCGATCCAAACCAGTTGCACACACGGCTATGGTTTTACCTTTGATGAGTGCGCCTTTGTGGCTTTCACCATCTATGCCTTGTGCGAGTCCTGAGTTAATCACTAAGCCACATTGAGATAAGTATTTGGCAAATTCAAAAGCAATTTGTTTTCCAGCATGAGTGGGGTTGCGACTTCCAACGATAGCGAGTTGTGGATGCTTTAAAAGATTAATATTTCCATTTACAAAAAGTAGAACCGGTGCAGCGTGTAATTCTCTCAGAAGATAGGGGTAGTCTTCATCAAATAGGTTAACAACGTGATGGTGTTTTTTTTTACTCCAAAGTAATTCGTATGCAACATCCTTTGCGCGAGCCTTTTTGAGCCAGCGTATTGCAACACTGGGCGTTTTTAGTTCTCGTAAGGTTGCAGGCGAAGCTGAAATGATGCGCTCTGGAGATTCTAGGTGCTCAAGTAAGTGTCGAATTCCTACCGGTCCTAGTTGAGGTGCTTTCACTAACAATAGCCAAGCCTCTAAGGCTTGCGGTGTTGAATTGGGCATGAATATCCTTTTCTATGCTTTTTGCAATTATTTCATACTCTGACTTGGTTTTCCGTCAGATAAATCCTACTTGAAGTTGGATGCCTTGTACAAAAAAGCCCTTAACAAGAAATTGCTAAGGGCTTTAGGATATTGCTGACTATCTTATTCTAGTCTGGTGTTCGAATGCTATCGCCTTCGTGTATTTCTCTTTCAGCACGCATTACTAATGCATAACTGATACTTTCATACGTACGGAAGACCATGGCTTCACCAGCAGGTTCGTCTGGTAATTTAACTAAGTTCCCAGCATTTCCACCTGTAAAAACTTTCTTAACTGAATTTACAAAACCATCACTAGTGACATTATCAACTTTAGTTTGAGCGAATGGATCTGCAACTAGGTCACCACGTTGATAGATAGACACCACACTGCCATCTTCTAATCCAGCGTTTGCACCACGATTTAACACGATTATGTCGTATTGACCAATATATGAAACACCATCAACAACACTGATGATAGAGCCATCTAAATCTGGAGGAGCAGGCAAAGGATAGTAGTTGCGACCGATGTCTCTCGGGTCGATTGAAAGCAGTCTGTCGCCACGTAATATCTCACGATTGGAATCAGTTAAATGTAGGGTCGCAGGATCACCTGCGCGCTCAACGGTGCCTTCACCAACATTTGTGGCTTCGTAACCAAAAATAAATTTTGTTTCAGGATCATAGTAGGGTTCGCCAATATGCATAATGTTATAAGTTGAATCAGCAGCTATCTCGCCGCGTGCATACACTTTATTCCCTTTGGACATTATTAAGCGGCCATCAGCACTTGCAAGCACATACGGTAGAGCATTGGCTACTGAGCGATCAAGCACGGTGGGTTTTGCTAAAAAGGCAGAAATTGCATCAAACGGAATGGTTGGTATAGCGTTTCCTAAATCTTCAAAGCGTACTTGTGGAGATAAACGAACAGACCCGCTTCCTAAACGTAATTGCGGTTTACCGTCAACCCACACAAGGGTAATGATGTCGCCAGGGTAAATGAGGTGGGGATTAGCAATTTGTTCATTAACTTGCCAAACTTCTGGCCATAACCACGGATCTCTTAAAAATCGCGCTGAAATATCCCAGAGCGTATCGCCTTTAACAACGGTGTAACTATTCGGGTAGTTGTCGGCCAGAACCGGAGCAGGAGGGAGCTCATTGGTGTACTGATCTTTATTGCTCGGCAATGGAGCGGTACGAGTAGAGTAAACGCGCTCAGGCGCTTTGCCGGTAGTGACCACGTCGGCATTATCTCCCCTCATGCTATTAAATTGCGAGCATCCACTAATCATCGTTAGGGCAAGACAGCCCGAGATGAGTGCTATACAATGTTGTTTAAAGCGATTATTCATAACGTTTTTCACCGTTTTATCCTCTTACGTTCTATACACAGTATTGCAAAAAAACCTTGAGAATCAAGGAATTTTTGAGGAACTGAGAGCTCTGTAAGGTGGTCAATTAATTAGGACTGTTTTGTAGTTTTGCACGCCCAATTTTACTGACAACTCCTTTAAAGTCATAACTTTAGCAGCATTTCATAGTAAATTGCACGAAATTAAGGATGTTTTATACATGCCATTACTGAAAATACTTGAATTTCCGGACCCCAGATTGCGAACTGTGGCTAAAAAAGTAACAGTTTTTGATTCTGATTTAAAAACTCAAGTCGATAATATGTTTGAAACTATGTATCACGCACCAGGTGTTGGTTTAGCGGCTACACAGGTTGATTATCATGAGCGCTTGATTGTGATTGATGTGAGCGTTGAAAAAGATCAACCAATTGTTTTGATTAATCCCGAGATAATTGCGCGTTCTGGAGAACAATTAATGGAAGAAGGTTGTCTTTCTGTTCCTGAGATATACGCTGAAGTTGCTCGTGCCGCCGAAATTACCGTAAAAGCGCAAAATGTTGACGGCCAAGAATTTGAATTACAGGCTACAGAGTTATTGTCAGTCTGCATTCAACACGAAATGGATCATCTTGAAGGAAAGTTATTTGTAGACTATTTATCGCCTTTAAAACGTGATCGAGTTCGTAAGGCATTAGAAAAACAACGTCGGCAAAGAAAAGCTGAAGCTAACAAAAAATTAGTCGAAGAAAGCGCTTAAGTTTTCAAACCATTACTCATGTCTAAATCATTACGCCTTATCTATGCAGGCACACCTGAATTCTCTGTTCCTGCATTGCAGGCTTTACATGCTGCTGGCCATGATATTGTTGCTGTATTAACTCAACCAGATCGGCCAGCTGGTCGTGGTCAAAAGATGCAGGCAAGCCCAGTTAAACAGGCGGCACTTGAGTTGAACTTAAATGTTTTACAACCATTAAGCTTACGCAAGGCGCATAGCAAAAAAGAAATTCGTGCACTCAAGGCCGATGCCATGATTGTTGCGGCTTATGGATTGATTTTGCCGCAAAGTGTTTTGGATATGCCTAGGTTAGGCTGTTTGAATATTCATGCCTCTCTTTTACCACGTTGGCGTGGAGCAGCTCCTATACATCGTGCGATTGAAGCGGGTGATGAGCTAACTGGCATAACAATAATGCAAATGGATGCGGGATTAGATACGGGTGATATTTTGTCTGCTCATACAGTAAAAATTACAGCAGATGACACTTCGCAAAGTTTGCATAATAAACTCAGTACTTGCGGAGCCGATGCTATTGTAGATTCTTTAAAGAATCTTGAGGCAGGTTTGATTTCACCGCAAATACAAGATGCAGAGTTGGCAAATTACGCACATAAGTTACATAAAAGTGAGGCTAAAATTAACTGGTCCGAATCCGTTGAAGTGATTGAGCGAAAGATTCGTGCGTTTAATCCTTGGCCATGTGCATTTAGTAAAATTAAAGGTAAAAATCTTAAAATTTGGCGAGCTGAAATTATTAATACTCATCAAGTCCCCAGCGATTTGATACCAATCGGTAAAGTAATCGCATGTAGTTCACAGGGTATTCAAGTACAAACTGGGCAGGGTATTTTAAATTTATTAGAAATACAAATGGCAGGTAAAAAACGTTTACCGGTTGAGCAATTTGTAAATGCAACAGATCTTTCTTTGGAAATTTTTAATACGTCTGATGAGTAATACACAATCCATGCTTAGTCCTGCAGAACTTCGTGCTGAAACGGCTAGCCGTTTATGGCAAGTAATTAAGTATGAGCATAGTGAGTCAATTGATAATGCTATTAAGCCGAATTTAGAGAATGCGGAACAACAATCTTGGATGAGTGCGGCAATATATGGTTGTAGTCGCTACTATCCGCGTTATCAAAATCAATTGGTTCAACTGCTTAAAAAACCTATTAAAGATAATGAAGGTGAAGTAAAAGCTTTATTGATACTTGGCATGCATCAGCTTAGCGAAATGAAAGTAAAGGCGCATGCAGCAATTAATGAAACCGTTAATGCCTGTAAAATTTTAGATAAACTATGGGCAGTTAAACTGGTTAATGGAATTTTGCGAAATTATCAACGTGGTTTAGAAACCAGGGTCCATAAAACTGAACTTACACAATATGCGCACCCAAAATGGATAATTAAACAAAACAAACTTGACTGGCCACAAAACTGGCGAGATATTCTTGATGCAAATAATCTTCAAGCACCAATGTGTTTGCGTGTAAATCTGCAAAAAACTACACGACCAGAAGCTCTCGAAAAACTTCAAAACAATGATATCGCCTGCGAAGCACATCCAACTATTAGTTCGGCCATAGTATTGCAACAAGCCGTATCAGTTGAGCAAATTCCTGGTTTTTTTGAGGGGTATTTTTCAGTTCAAGACCCTGCTGCTCAATTAGCGGCACAATTATTACTTGAAGATGAAAATGATCAATCATTAGATATGTTAGATGCTTGTTGCGCGCCGGGTGGAAAAACTGGTCATCTTTTAGAGCGTATGAATAATAGTTCTACTCTTTTGGCGCTTGATGTATCAGCTAAACGTCTTGAATTAGTGCATGAGAATTTAGAACGTCTAAACTTTAAATCTGATTCAAAAAAAATACAAATTATTTGCGCTGATGCCGCTGATCTCAATGTTTGGAATCCAGAAAGTAAAGATCAGAAAAAATTTGACAGGATACTTTTGGATGTACCATGCTCAGCAAGTGGAGTGATTCGAAGACATCCAGATATTAAATTCCGTCGTAATTTAGAGCAAGTGCAAGAGCTCACTAAAATACAAAAAAAAATATTACAGACTATGTGGGGCATTTTGAAACCTGGTGGGCGATTACTTTACGCCACCTGTTCTGTATTCAAACTAGAAAACTCACTGCAAATTCAAGAATTTTTGGGTACGACAAGCGACGCAAAAGTGTTACCCTTGAATATTATAGATGCAATAAATACTGATTTGGGCTCTCAGATTTTCCCAGGAACTAACGATTGTGATGGGTTTTTTTATTGCTTAATAGAAAAGAAAAATAACTCTTAAATAAGTGAATAGCCGATTGTTAAATAGACTAAGAAATGCATTTGTACATAAGCGCTTTATGCAAAGTGTGATGTGCTTATTTGCGTGTTTTTTTACTATGAGCTCTTTATTTGCTATAGAAAGATTTGAAATAAGACATGCCCAAACCTCAATTGTTGATGATGTATATTTCCTTACAACAGAAATTAATTATAGTTTACATCCCGAGGCAGAAAAAATATTGCAAAAGGGTTTGTCCATAAAGTTTATCGTACAGGCTGAACTTTTTCGAAAGCGTAATTATTGGCGTGATAAAAAAATTGCTTATGCCCAGCAAATATTTTATTTACAAAAAAATGCAATAACTCAAAAATATGTTTTATCTTCACCTAGCGTAGAAGAACAGAGATTTTTTTCGAATGCAGCTGATGCAATACGTAATTTAGGTAGGTTTACAAATATAGAGTTAATTAACAGTCAGCAAATTAATGATCCTAAAAAAATTCAGGCACGTGCACG
>CALHVH010000053.1 GCA_938039225.1 uncultured Gammaproteobacteria bacterium | reverse complement strand
CAGTTAAAAACTGCTTTCCCAATTTCCTACAAAAGATTAACTAAAGCAAGATCAGAACTGTTGAATTAAGTCTAATCTTGACATATCTTGTTATTTTTCTGAGTATTTTGATATTAAATTCAACTATCTAACGTAAAATACGGCATACACCTAATAATTTATTTGCATTATGAAGAAAGTACTTGTTGGTCTAAGCGGCCTTGTGATAATTGCTCTTTGCTACTGGCAGTTTTCTAGTAATAGTAAAACCAATTCAGCAACTCAGTCTTATACCAGCGAAATCGCCTTAGTAGAGAAAGGTGATGTAGCTCGTTTGGTATCGGCGTCAGGCTCAGTTCGAGCTTTAACAACTGTAGAAGTCGGCTCGCAAGTCTCAGGACAAATCATTGAACTGAATGTTGATTTTAATAGTGAGGTAGAACAAGGGCAAATTATTGCCAAACTTGACCCTCAAACCTTTGAGTCTCGTGTGCTTTCCGCTCAAGCGGATGTTGCCAGTGCAAAAGCTAATTTGGATGTTCTTAAAGCACAAATAGCCAGTGCTGAAGCCAATTTACGTCTATTTAATAGTGACTTTAATCGTCAAACTGAATTATTTAATCAAAAACTGATCCCCCGTTCTTTACTTGATGATGCTAAACGTCAACTTACGGTGGGGGAATCAAGCCTTAAAGTAACAAAAGCTCAGTTACGTTCTGGTCAAGCCAGTTTGGCCCAGCGTGAGGCGGCACTCAATTCAGCTAAGGTAGATTTAGAAAGAACCATTGTTCGTTCCCCTATCACTGGTGTTGTGATTGAACGTAATGTTGACGTTGGCCAAACCGTTGCTGCTTCGCTTTCAGCCCCAATTCTGTTTAGAATTGCTCAGGATTTAAGAGACATTCGTATTGATGCTGATGTTGTTGAGTCGGATATTGGCGGTATTGATAAGGGTGACAAAGTAACTTTTACTGTAGATGCCTACCCAAATGATGAATTCACTGGTGTGGTTGAGCAAGTTCGTTTAGCTTCTCAAGAAATTCAAAACGTTGTCACTTATACCGTAGTGATTGCCAGCGAAAACCGTAAAGGCAATTTACTACCCGGCATGACGGCCAATGTTGAGATAACCGCTGAAAAACGCAGTGATGTATTACGCTTAAGTGAAACCGCAACACGCTTTCGACCGCCTGCTGATGGACCAGAAGTCAAAGAAAACTCGGATAGGCCAAATGCCAATGCTCCTGGTGGCCGACGTGGTGGAGCCAATAACCTACTGACACAATTAAATCTTGAAACTGAGCGTTCTGAAGCTATACAGGCCGAGATTTCTGAAGAAATGCGAAAAGTTCGCGAATCAATGGGACAAATGGCTCAATTTGATAGAAATCGTATGCGTCAGTTATTCAGAACACGTATTGAGCGTGTGCTTAAGAAGAATTTAAGCGATGATGAGTTTTTACAATACGAAAAAATACAAAAACAACAAAGTTCAACTCGTCGTGTAAGTTTATATCAAGAAAATAGCGATGGAAGCTTATCCACTAAAAGTCTTCGTGTGGGTTTATCAGATGGTAGTTTTATCGAAATACTCTCCGGAGCTGAAGTTGGTGATAAGTTTGTTACTCGATTACGTAAGCTAAAAGAAGACGAATAATGTCTGATCAAAATTATAAGAGTGCAGAACCATTAATCAAGTGTGTAGGTTTAACGAAAACCTATCAAATGGGTGAACAACAAGTACATGCCCTGCGCTCAGTTGACTTAGAATTCATGCAAGGCGAGATGACAGCCATAATGGGCCCTTCGGGTTCAGGTAAGTCTACTTTAATGAATTTACTAGGCGCACTGGATGTACCCTCTTCTGGCGATTTGTATTTTTCTGGTAACAATGTGTCTAGCTTGTCTAGTGATGATTTAGCCGAGTTACGTAATAAAACCATAGGTTTTGTTTTTCAGCAATTTAATTTGCTATCGCGATCAAACGCCTTAGTCAATGTAAAATTACCCCTTAGGTATTCAAGACATATTGATTTTGATCTGGATAAGCGTGCAGCAGAATGTTTAACTATGGTTGGTTTAGCTGAGCGTATGGATCATAGACCAATGCAATTATCGGGTGGTCAGCAACAACGCGTTGCCATTGCTAGAGCACTTGCCTGTAAACCCTCTTTGATATTAGCAGATGAACCAACGGGTGCCTTAGATACCAAAACGTCCGAAGAAATAATGGACTTACTTGTAGAGCTCAATCAACAAGGTATAACCGTAATTCTTGTTACGCATGAGCAAGAAGTTGCCGACTATGCACAACGACAAATTCATTTTAGAGATGGAAAAATCGAACGTGATGAACGGAGAGCATTATGAAATTTGGTGTTGCACTCGGTTCCGCTCTTGAGGCCTTAAGGGCAAACCCACTGCGCAGCTTTTTAACCATGTTGGGTATTATGATCGGTGTTGCGTCAGTAATGGCAATGATGGCAGTCAGCCAAGGCGCTGCTGAACGAGTTGACCAACAAATTTCTTCGCTAGGAGCCTCAAATTTAACGGTTAGACCGGGCGCCAGTAGACGTGGAGGTCGTTCTGGTGGAGCTAATTCTGCCCCACCCTTTACCGATAGAGATTTGGATGCACTTCGGGATGAACCCTATGCTAATGCTGTGGCAGCAAGAAATGGTGGATCAGTCACTTTGGTCTCTGGTGAGGAAAACTGGTCAAGCCAAGCTTATGGAACCAACACCGATTACTTTATTTCACAAGCTTGGGATGTGAGTTCGGGAGAAATATTTACTGAAAAAGACGTACGCTCGGGTGCTGCGGTTACGGTAATTGGTAAAACCAT
>CALHVH010000052.1 GCA_938039225.1 uncultured Gammaproteobacteria bacterium | reverse complement strand
ACTAACCAATGCATACGCTCAGCATATAAGGATTGACTGTAGAGTAGAGGGTGATCACCTTGAGCTACTCTTAAAATATTGTGTTCTAAATCTTTTGCTACAACATACCACGGTTCATCTGGAGCGCCTTTAACGCCGCCAATACCTAAACCTTGACGTTGTCCTAAGGTGTAATACATTAAACCTGAATGTTGACCGACACGTTTATCTTCCAAGGTTAGCATTTCACCTGGCTGTGCAGGCAGAAAGGTTTCTAAAAATTGTTTAAAAGGCCTTTCTCCGATAAAACAAATGCCAGTACTGTCCTTTTTCTTATGTACATGCAATCCTGCTTGGGTTGCTATTTCACGAATTTCAGTTTTTTCCAGTTCACCTAATGGGAATAGAGTAGTTTGAAATGCATCGGGATTTACCGCATGTAAAAAGTAGGATTGATCTTTATTAGTATCGATGGCTTTAGATAAATATTTGTAATTGTTTTTTTCTTGTAAGCGCGCGTAATGTCCAGTAGCGATAAGGTCTCCACCAAGACGTTTGGCGTATTGTAAGAAAGAGCCAAATTTAATTTCACGATTACACAAAATATCAGGGTTTGGTGTACGACCTGCTTTATATTCGTCTAAGAAATATGAAAAAACTCTTTCTCTGTACTCCTTAGCAAAATTGACATGATGCAGGGGTATACCAATGTGATCAGCCACCTTTCTTGCATCTTGTAAATCTTCCGCAGCGGTACAATAACCTTCTTCATCTTCTTCCCAATTAGTCATGAAAAGGCCATGCACATCATAGCCCTGTTCTTTTAAAAGTAGAGCAGCCACTGATGAGTCAACACCACCAGACATTCCTAAGATGACACGTTGCGAATTCGACATGCGCGTATTTTGCCTTGATGTAAAAGTTCTGTAATTAAATTTTGATTGTAAAGTATATTTAAATCAGTAAGATAGCGTCAGATTTTGATCAAATACTATTTTAATATGTAAATTTCGAGCTTATTGTACTGTTGTAGAGCGCAAAAGAGGACGCTATCTCGATATTCTCTCTAAAAGTATGACTTAAGCCTTAAGAGTATGAGATTTTTTCTCATTAGCTAAAGTTTTTGTTTGCTTGTTTGATGACTGAATTACCTATATATTTGAATCAATATGACAGTACACAAAAATTCACATAGCACATATTGTGCAGTGCAATATAAACCATGATACTGTCGTCACAATTTTCGTTTTGGGCACCATGAGCAATAATAATAAAACTTCAAACATGATTCGAAATTCTGTAAAAACAGCATTGTTTATGACTGTTTCTGTAATGGGTGTTTATTCTCAGGCTGCAAACAGCAATGAAGAAATTTGGCAATCGGCTTATCAACATTTTCAGTCAGGTAACACAAGCGCTTGTTATCAAGACTTGTTGGCATTGGATTATTTGATAGGCGATATCACATACGACAAATTGCTCGGTATATGTGCACAAGGTGCTGGTAAGAATGATGTAGCTTTACTAGCTTACAATCGAATACTGGCTCAACAAAATAACAACGCTGAAATTCGATTAGAACGAGCACGTGTTTTTTATAATCTGAATATGCATCAAGAGGCTAAAAAAGAATTCCAATGGTTATTAGATAGAAACCCGCCACAAGGTGCTGCTCTGACCATCGAACGTTATTTAGATTCTATAAATCGTAAACGCTTAAGCGTTAAACCATTTACAAGATTACGTATTAGTACAAGCTTAGGACAGGATGATAATGTTAATAGAGCTACTGAACTTGATGAGTTTTTAGGTTTTACCTTGAATGATAATAGTAGAGCTACCTCAAGTGCCTATTACGGCGTAGGTTTGACAGCTGAACGCAATTTTAAATTGACTAATCTAAGTGGCTTAAAGCTCAGTACTAGTTTAAGTAATAAGTCCTATCAAGATGCTGAGTTTGCTAACCAAGAGCTTATACTTGCTGGAATTGGATATAAAACATTTACGACTAATGGCTCGCTGAAATATGACTTATTTGCTTATCGACAAAAAGTTGACTCAGACTTTAATAGTAGGGGTGCTTTTTTCATGGCAGCGTATTCGAAAAATCTAAGTAAGCAAACCAGTCTGATGCCGTACTTACGTGGCGGTGCAATACGTTATGCTGATGAAATTGCCGTAAAAGATGTTAATCAATATACCGTTGGTGCTAGGTTAAACCACATTCCAAGTTCTTCTAAATCCAGTTTGTATTCTTTAGATATCAGCATTGGTCGCGATTACCCCTTATTTACTGATTCCAACTTTGAAACCGACTTTGGAACCATCAGTTTGAGTCAAAAACATAGGTTTAGTAAATCACTTAGCTCGAATGTGAAAGTACAATACAAGCAGTATGAATATGATATGCCGTTTTTTGCGAATTCTTTTCCAGAAGCAAGAGACGATGATTCCTTATTAGCCTCAGCAAGTGTTAATTGGAATGTATCTGATAACTTTAGTCTCACGCCGCAACTCTCTTATCGAGAGAACACCAGTAATGTGGATTTATATAGCTATGATCGCTGGTTCGCGGAAATTTCAGCAAATTATCAGTGGATTTGGTAAATAGCTAAAAAAGATGCCTGAAGAAGCAATTGTTAAATTCTTCTAAATGAGAAACAGTTCACATAAGCATATACTCATTTTTAGTAATATGAGCGCTCAACAAAATAATAATTTCAGTAAAAACTGAACAATTGAGAAAGAAATATGAACACTCTTCGTAGTAATACAATTTTTATCAAAGGCGTTGCTTTATTAATGGGCATGGGTTTTAGCTTTGGTTTATTAGCTGAGGCCGGCACCAGTTTGTTTGTCTATGGCAAAGTGCAGTTAAAGAGTTCACAAGGAGAGTTAAGTACTCTTAATCGTGGAATGGAATTTGACAGTGGCGACACCATTCTAACGGGTGTAAATGGCAGGGCTCAGCTTCGCATGAAGGATGGAGCTATTTTTGACCTTAAGCCAAACACTGAATTTATGATTGAAGAGTATGTCTATAACCCAAGCACGAATACCGTTGCTCAAACCATTAATAACAAAGAGGAGAAGGGTTTTTATCGCTTAGTGCGCGGTGGTTTTAGATCAATATCTGGCTTGATTGGTAAGAAAAATAAAAAGAATTATCGTGTAAAAACTCCAGTGGCAACCATCGGTATTCGCGGTACGGATTACACAGCAGTATTTTGTGAGGTTAACTGTGGTGATCTTGGTAAAGGCTTATATTTAAATGTTGCAGAAGGCGGAGTGGTACTAGCTAATGAAGGTGGATCATTAGATATTGATCCAGGTAATGCAGGTTTTGTTTCTGGACTAACTGCCGCACCAATAGCAATTTCATCTTCAGCTGCAGTTACCAGCAGTGAAGATTCTGATTCGCCAGAACCAGTTGTTGTTAAAGAGGCTGTTAATGAGTCTGGAGAAACAATTTCTCTTGAAGCGGGTAATGATATTCCTGATGTTGAGCAACCAACACCAACTCCACCTACTGGCGTGTCTGGCCGTGTAGCCACTACTTTTGCTGGTGATTTGCTAAGTGCAACCGGTGCTGAAGCGAATATAGAGTTAAATGGTAATGGTACTTTGAGAGCTTTTACAGCTAATGACACTGTATATACACAAGGAACCGCAAATCCAAATAACCGAGGTTTTGATGCCGATACAGGTCTTTACTGGGGTCGATGGTCTAATGGTGCAGCTACGGTAACTAATTCCGAAGGTGTTGAGGTTGAGCGTTTTGATGATAGATCAGCACATTGGATATTGACAACCAATGAAGTAACTCCAGTGCTGCCTTCAACAGGTGAAGCTGAATTTAGTTTAGTAGGAAATACTAACCCAACTGATAATCAAGGTCATACCGGTGTTTTGGGTTCGGCAAGTTTAAGTGCTGACTTTAATGCACAAACTGTAGACGCTGATGTGAATTTAACTATTGCAAACAGAACCTGGGATGCTGAAGCAGAGGGCGTAGCATTAAATGGTGAAGCGGCAACTTTTGCTGGAGATTTTGATTCAGTAGAAATAACGGATAATGATACTGGTCGTGAATCAGAGGGTTCGGGTTCATTAGAAGGTTTCTTTACCGCCGATGACCAGGGTGAAATTGATGGCGCGGGATTAGTTTACACTTTAGAAGATGCAGAAGGTGTTGAGGTAGATGGCGCTGCTGCATTTGAATTGGATGATGCCGAAGATACACAGAATTAAATTGCATACAATCATAGTTAATCATCTTGGTGTATATAAAGCACATAAGTAATGTTTAATTAATGTTAAACGCCTGATATTTCAGGCGTTTTTGCTTTCCGAGGTGAGTAAATAATGCCATAATAGGGACTGTAATTATTAGTTTTTTATTTTCATTTATGCCGCTATTTACTAATTTGAATTCTTATAAATCCATTTAAAAACAAACTATAAAAATAAATTAATGATTAAAAAATTCTACTACCTCGTGTTTCTTCTTTGCTTCTTTTTAGCAGCATGTGGTGGTAGTGGCAGTTCTCCAAAAAAGACTCCGCAAGTTGAAAATCAAGCGCCTCTCGCTATTTCTGATAGTTTTAGCATTGATTCAAATGTAGATTTACCTGTACTCAATAATGATTCTGATCCTGATGGCGACAGTATTTCTATCACTGAGATAACACAGCCAGTAAATGGTTCTGCAGAAATTGTTAATAGAACAAGTATTCGCTTAACCATAGATCAAGATTTTATTGGAGATGACAGTCTTACTTATACAATAACCGATAGCAATGGTGCATCTGCTAGCGCATTGGTTCAGTTAAGTTTGAATCCTGCCAACATACGACCAGTAGTTGTTAATGACCGTGTGGTTGCTAGTATTAATACTGTTGTACAAATTAATGTTTTAGAAAATGACTCCGATGAAAATGGTGATGAGCTAACAATAGTTTCTGTAGCGGACTCAGTAAATGGTTCATTAAGTATTATCAATGGCCAAATAATTCAGTTTATACCCAACAATAATTTTACCGGTCAAGAAGAATTTAGTTATACAGTATCAGACGGTATCTTTGAAGAAACTGCGACCGTTACACTGATTGTAAATGAAGACCTTATCGGTGGAAATCAAGCGCCAGTAGCAATGAGTGATGACGTAATTGTTTTATTCGAGACGGCAACTTTTATCGATGTACTCGTCAATGACAATGATCCGGAAAATGCTGAATTAATTATCACAGACATTATTGGTCCGGATCATGGTTCTGTACTTATTACCACGATAAGCAGGGATGGAGTAAACGTTCCTGCTGTTGAATACACTCCCGACTCAAATTATATCGGACTCGATTCATTTCTCTACATTGTTAGCGATGGCGTAAACAGTGTGGCTAGCTCAGTGAGTATAGAGGTGCGTACTAAAGCGGTTAATCAAGCACCTTTAGCCATTGATGATTCAATCGATACTGGTGTTGCAACTTTAGTTAGCTTGCAGCCATTTGCTAATGATAGTGATCCCGATAATGACCCTTTGCAATTGGTTGAGATAAGTGATCCTATTAATGGTTCAGTTAGTGTTGATGATAACAGTACAGCTTTTGATTTGAGTGATGATGTGCTGTCCTACACGCCAAACGCTGGTTTTGTTGGAACAGAGGTTTTAATTTACACCCTGAGTGACGGAATTACTGAAGACAGGGGTGTTATTAATATTTTTGTAAGTGACAGTCCTATAAATCGAGTCACTGTTTCTGGTTCATTGCATAAAGGTGCAGTTAATAATTCAATTGTTTC
Organism: uncultured Gammaproteobacteria bacterium; assembly: GCA_938039225.1. GTDB lineage: Bacteria > Pseudomonadota > Gammaproteobacteria > Steroidobacterales > JABDMI01 > JABDMI01. Next base: position 25,369 of record CALHVH010000052.1, on the reverse strand, counting down.
AGTACACCCCTTTAATGTGAATGGGCTTGAGTTATTAGATGCAACTGTGGTCGCAGCCAGTACGAATTTAGATGGGAGTTGGCAAGCAGAAATTCCACAAACTCAATCACTGTTTATGGCAAGTGCACAGGGCGGTCAATTTATCGATGAGTCTGATGCAAATGTCAATAATCTAGCTCCAAGAGTTATTCAGCTTTCAGATGCTCCAATCCTGCAATCAATGTGGCAAAGTGGCCAAAGCCACATTAGTGTTACGCCTTATACCTCTGCGGTTATTCGTAAAGCTCGGCATGAATCTAGCAATAATTTTTCGTCTACGATTAAAAACAATATTGCTATTTCTGAACAAGCACTAGGGTTTAATGCATTTTCTATTAAACCAGCCGAACCTCTAGCTCCTATGCAAAATGCTAGTCAGGAAAGCTTGCAGTATGGTTTAAATCTAGGTGGTTTTGCCAATGCAATGAACGCAAATGCCACCGAATTAGACCTTGCTTTACCAACAACAGCTTTAATTGATGCGGTTATAGATGATTTGTCGGATTGTGTATTAGACGCCAAATTTTTTGGTGCGGGTGTTTTTGCTAATACGCAAGCTTTGGTAGAAATAACCGCTATAAACCCTGAAATTAGACGCTTTCGAAATAATAATTTTTCTATTTATCCAAATACTTCCTCTGAAATTGATATCTCTTTATGTCAACAAAGCGGTGAGTCGCAGGCGGTTGCGAGTTTAAGCTTAACGCATACGCAAGTTGCAAGTTCTGATCCAATAACATCAGCAGGTGATGTTATTAATTACACTTTAACTGTAGTGAATGATGGAACCCTAGATATCACAGAGGTAATGCCATCTGTATTATTATCAAATGGAGTTATTGTTCCTTTAAGCGTAGCAACTGAAAGTGTTTCTGCTAATAATGTTTTAGAGGTTGGTGAGACCTGGGTGTACACAAGTTCTTATATTGTGACGCAATCGGATATGGATGCCGGTCTGGCATTAACCAATACCGCCACTGTGATTACCGCTGAAACCGGCACAACTGCATTTGTATCGGCAGTTGTAACGCCTTTGTCACAAAATCCTGAGTTTGTTTTAAGCAGTGTCCAAACCAGTGGTCCAAATCCAGCAACAGCGGCAGGTGATGTGCTGGTTTATACGGTTAGTTTAATTAATACCGGCAATATTAATATTACCGGCATCATGCCCACTAGTACATTGTCGAATGGTGTTGAACTCATTCCGGGACCTATTTCAGAAAGTTCTACGGATGATGGTGTATTGGAAGTGGGTGAAACATGGACTTACACTACAAGCTATACCGTTACTCAAGCTGATATTGATTCTGGCTTAGTTATTTCAAATACTACCAGCGTAGACTCAAACGAAGTCGATACGGTAGAGACGCCAGTTACGCAAGCGCCTTCCTTAATAATTACCAACTCAGCTACAAGCGTATCTGACCCTATCACGTCAGTTGATGATGTGATTATTTATACCATTGAATTGATTAATAATGGCAATGTAACGCTAAACGCACTATTGCCTGAGCTTGTTTTATCTAATGGCGTAAATCTTGATCTTGGTCCTGCAACAGAAAGTCTTATTAATAATGGTCTTTTAGAAGTTGGAGAAACCTGGTCCTACACAGCGAGTTACATTGTTACTCAATCTGACATTGATTCTGGCTTAGATATAAACTCCATTGCGTCGCTTATAAGTACGCAAATAGGCCAAAATCCAATTTCAGATTCTTCAACTGTACGTTTACAGCAAGTACCGAGTTTTAATGTAATCAAGTCGCAAACTGGTGGGCCTAATCCTGCTAGTGATGCTGGTGATATTTTGGATTATGAAATCGTAGTTATTAATACAGGCAATATTAATTTAAACGACATTCTGCCAGTGGATACTTTGTCCAATGGCATTAACTTGCCTTTAGGAACGCCCACTGAAAGTTTAAATGCAGATGGGGTTTTAGAAATAGGTGAACAGTGGGTCTATTCTACAAGCTATACAGTTTCTCAAGCAGATATTGATTTAGGTGAAAATTTAGTAAATACGGTTAGTGTAAACTCATCTGAAACATCATTAGTTCAAACCTCAGTTATACAAGCGCCTTCATTAGAATTATCAAACCTTGGATCCCCTTCTGTAATATCAGCTGCAGGCGATATTGCCACTTTTACAATCAGTATTATCAATAACGGTAATGTGAGCCTAAATGATGTCGCCCCTGTATATACCTTATCAAATGGCGCTGTCTTGGCTATTAACCCAGTTGTAGAATCTATAAATCAAAACAGTGTTCTTGAAGTGGGTGAGACTTGGATAACAGAAGCCAGTTATGTAGTAACGCAAGCTGATATTGATGTAGGTCGTCCATTAATTAGCACGGTAAGAGTGACCACCGATGAAACTGGTGCGTCAACAATTTTTGATTCCTCGGCAACTATAAGCTTAAGGCAATCACCAGAAATAACGGTAGAAGTGAATGCTGATGTTGACAGTGTTGGATTAGTAGGTGATGTAATTACCTATACTTATCAAGTTAACAATGTAGGCAATGTCACAGTAAACAATGTTAGTTTGATAGACAATCTTAGTGATAATCCTCCTGTGTGTGATTCAAGGGTATTAACAGTCGCACCCGATGCTAATTCAACTATAACGTGTACAGCGATTCATACCGTTTTACAAAGTGAGTTGAATAGTTTTGCTGATTTAGTAAATGTAGTAACAGTAACTAGTGATGAAGCGCCCGATGCAACTACATCTGGTCTCGTTACGTTTATTGATGTGATTCCACCCGTATTAACTTTGCTAGGATCTTCTTCTGTCACGCTAGAGGCTGGAGTGGATGCATATACTGAAGACGGAGCAACTGCCTCGGATTCTCTTGATGGTAACTTAACATCAGCAGTTGTGATTGGTGGAGATATCATCGATACAAATACCCCTGGTGTTTATACTCTTACTTATAACGTTACAGATGCGGCAGGTAATGCAGCCTTAGAAGTGACTCGTACGGTGACGGTTCAAGACACAGTTCTACCAGTGATTACTTTGCTAGGAGCTAACCCACAAATCATTGAAGCGGGTACTGCTTATACAGAATTAAATGCAACTGCCACCGATACTATCGACGGCGACCTTACTTCTGTAATCGTAATTGATAGTAGTGCAGTTGATACATCTGTTCCTGGAGATTACAGCGTAACTTATAATGTTACAGACTCAGCAGGTAATGCAGCCTTAGAAGTGACTCGTACGGTGACGGTTCAAGACACAAGCCTACCAGTGATTACTCCAACAGTGATTTCTGAACCGCAAATAATTTTCTTAGGCGCTACCCCTGATTTAAGTGCAACTGCTGTTGATGATATTGATGGAACAATTACAGTGACGACGGTAATTACTGATTCGAGTGGTAATACTGTGCCGGTGATTGACACGAGTATACCGGGTACTTATACAGTGACCTATATGGCAACCGACGCTGCAAACAATACGGCAACTGAAGTGCGTAATGTTGAGCTTATTGCACCAGTATTAAATTTCTCTATCACTTCGCTTTCGGTTTTCGAAGGAGCAAGTGGCCCAAGCGTGGCTACATTTAGAGTAGAGTTGGATCAAGCGAGTACAGAAGTTGTGACTGTGGATTTTGAGTCAGTTAATGGTACTGCATTATCGAATAATAGTGATTATATTGGACTAAATGGTACCTTAGATATTCCAGCAGGTAATGTGTCAGGCACGATCGATGTCACAATTAATGGTGACACAACGGTTGAAGCCGATGAAGATTTCGATTTAGTTTTATCAGCGCCTGTAAATGCAATTTTAGGTGCTAATGTAATTGCTACAGCTACGATTGTGAATGATGATGTATCTACAGTGAGTATCCAAGATGCTACTCTGATTGAGGGTAATGTCGGAACATCAGAACTTCAATTTCTAGTGAGCATGGATCAAGAGAGCCTAGTTGATGTAACAGTTGAAGTAAACAGTAGTAATGGTACCGCCTTGGGAGGAAGCGATTATGTAGGTTTAAGTACTATCATTACTATTCCTGCAGGGACTACCGATGTTTTTGCCGCGGTTGATATTCAAGGTGACACAACTGTTGAGAATAATGAGACTTTCAATCTCAGTTTACTTAATCCTGTTAATGCTGTTTTAGGTAGGTCTATAGCTGTTGGTACGATTGAGAATGATGATGCTCTAGAAATTAGTATCTCTGATGCTAGCACTATTGAAGGTAACACTGGTGATCCGAACTCAAGTCTGGATTATGTTATTTCTCTAAGTAACCCTCTGGATAATGACTTGGTACTTCAGTATGGAATTGCTGGAGGCACCTCAACTACTGATAATGGTGATAATGATTTTGTAACTCCAACTGATCCGTTAGTATCACCTAATGTGTTCGAAATAACGGTTCCTCAGGGAGATATAAGTTATACGCTAAGTGTATTTGTTAATTCTGATGATTTAGTTGAAGATGATGAAACGCTAAATATACAGTTGTTATCAGCATCCATCGGTGCACTGATAGATGACTTAGCAACGGGTACAATTCTTAATGACGATGTTGCAACGGTTAGTATTTCTGATGCTAGCATTAATGAAGGAAACTCTGGCGATTCTTCTAATTTAAGTTTTGTACTAACTTTAGACCAAACAATGCTCTCTGATACCGTAGTATCGTATTCAATTACTGATGGAATTGGTGTTAACAATCCCGTTAATGATTACGTTACTCCAGTTCCTTTGACTGTTCTGATTCCCGCTGGCCAATTAACAGCAAATTTAGATATACCTATTATTGGCGACGCTACTCTTGAAGGTGATGAAACTATTACAGTAACGATAGATTCAACTGATAATGGGGTTTTGATTGATACAAGCTTACAGTCAGCAGTTGGGACGATTGTTAATGACGATACTATAGTGCTAAGCATTTTGGATGCAAGTGTTACAGAAGGAAACGTTGGCGATACTCCAGTGTCATTGGATTTCACCGTCAATATGAGTAATCCAGCGAGTTCAAATACAGTAGTTACGTTTGCACTTAATTCTGGTTCAGCTCAGTTGGGAACAGATTTTGTAGGTCCATCACTACTGTCTGTAACAATACCTGCTGGCGACATCAGTAATACGATTCAGATTTTTACTTTAGCAGATGACCTTTTTGAAGGTGATGAAACATTCACGGTGCAATTAATCGGAGCAAGTAATGGGACTATCAGCACAGTTCTCGCAGAGAATACAGCGACCGGTACTATTGTAAATGATGATCAAGTCGAGATTAGTTTATTGCCTAATCCGGGAATAGCAGAAGAGGGTGATAATGTCGCCACACTAACTTTTTTTGAAATATCATTAAATGCTGCCGCAGTTATACCGATTACAGTTGAGGCCAGTACCATCGACGGAACGGCGATTGCGGGCGATGACTATACAGCTTTTGTTGATCGTGTGATTACCATTCCTGCTGGGTCGACATCTGTAAGTGTAGATGTTGAAGTTTTAGGTGATTTAGTTGCCGAGATGGATGAGGAATTCTCTGTGACGCTGGTAAGTTCCTCAGTTCCTGAAGCTGTTATCGTTGCGGCTACTGCCACCGCAGTTATTGAAGATAATGATCCACCATTTATGAGCCTGAATACTGGTGAAACCATTTTCTTAGTAGCTGGATCTGTCTATACCGATCCTACAACGGCTGTAGATGCTGGTGGTGCGCCACTAGGAATAACATATGCAGGGGATACAGCAACATTAGGGTCTAATCAAATTATTAACGTTCCGACAACTGCCGGTGGGCCGTTTACTCGCGACTATGTCATAGCTGGAGCGCCTACTATCAGTCGAACCATATATGTTGTTGATACTCTTGCCGAAGCAGATGCGGATGGTGATTTGGTATCTGATGAAATTGAGCAATTAGTTGGAAGTAATCCTCTTGTTACAAACACACAGGTTACGTTAATTGACGATACTGCAACTGGTGACGGTTCTAGCAGTAACTGGACAAATGCTAGCGCTGTCCTTCCTGATCCAATTTTTGGTTCCGCTGATGCTAATGACATTGCCTTTGTTCTCATTGCTGAAAATACTTTTTTTGATAATTCTGTTGGCATTACTGAGTGTAATAACTTAGCTGTTGTTGGGTCTATGAGTCCTGATGCCGACCCAATTAGACCTGCGATTGTAAACTTAGATGCAGATGGTAGACCTACTTCAGGTTTTGACTTTAACATTGCTGATCAAAATACGGCTTTCTATTTGCCTTCGTGTACAAATATTGATATCGCTAATTTTAAAGTGAGTGGTGCTACTGGAGAGCCAAGTGAGCGTAACGGAGGAGCTATTGCGGTAACAGCTGGATCTACTGTTAATTTAGATACAGTTTGGGTTACGGAAAATGAGTCTAATTCTAATGGTGGAGGAATCTATATTGCTGATGTTGGCACTTCGGTTGAAATTAAAAATAGTTTTGTGGATAACAACTTGGTAAATTCAGATACGCAGACCATAAATCGTGGTGGAGGCGTTAGCGTGCGAAGTGGAGCTGAAGCCTTTATTTCTAATACACAGATCTCCAACAACCGTTTGAGTTCTACCGACCCAGATACTGCTTTGTTGGGAGGTGGGCTTTCCGTTACTGGTATTGGTACAACGGTTCAACTCATTGATAGTCTACTAGAGGCTAATAGAATTGAGTCTCTTTCGAATGTGTTTTCTAGTGGTGGTGCTATTGGTGTACGTAATAATGCTGAGTTAAATATAGATAATTCCAGAATATTGAATAACACAATCACTGGAAATAATACTGCACAACGAGAAGCTGGTGGAGGGATTTATTCAAGTACTGCAACGTTGACTGTTCTTAATTCTACAATCAGTGGTAATCTTGCCGCCGGTAATGGTGGAGCTATTGCTGGTTTTGATCAGTCTGAAATTGATATTAAATATAATATTATTACTGCAAATACAGCTAATGGGGGAGGAGGTGCAATTTATCTAAAAGACACCTTGAATAACCCAATAAATATAATAAGTAATCTGGTTTTAGGTAACTGGGCCAACCTTGCTGGTGCAATTTATCAAGAAAATGGCTTGCAGGTTAGAATCAGTAATAACACCATGATGTATAACGAAAGTAGTACTCAGGGTGGTGCCTATTATGTTTTTGATGGTGATCTAAATTACTTTAATAATATTTCTAAAGACAATAAAACTACTAACGTCGGTTCAGAAGATTATTTCTTTTCTGGTGCTGTTACTGCAAGTGCTTGTACAAATAATTACTTTGATAATGACCCGATGAATGCCTTATGTACTAATGTGATTCCTGATGGTCCTTTTGGTCTTTCGCCTGTTGCAGATCGGGGATATTATTTACGTAATTTAAATGATAATCCTGCGCGTGATACAGGAGTTGGAGATCTAACCTCTGCCGAAGTTACAGGTAGGACTACTGATCCAGATGCAGGAGCTGTGGATGTAGGGGCAGTTGATGTGGGATATTATTACCCAGGAAATATTGCTACTGATAATGGTCAAAATACTCGCATTGGTACAACATCTAGTATTTTGCTTTCACCTACGGGTTCACTAATAGCTGGGGAAGAATTGTCATTTAGAATACAGCCTATTAGAGCAGATGGAGTAAATATGGCTAGCGGTAATTCTGTCTTCTTTAAAGTTGATACAGCAACATTGCCAGCAGGTATAAGCTTATTAGCACCTTTAACTACAGCAGAATCTACTATAGATGCTGGCTTCATTCCTATGATAGATAGGGGGGATGGAACTTATGAGGTTAGATTTAATACAGCGGGCCCAGTAAGCGGCACGCTAACTATTGAAGTATTAACTAACCCATCCCTTATATTTCCTACTGATGCACCAGAGACTTTTGCGATAACGATTAATTAATTTAAAGATAAAGTTTTAATAAACTTAAGTCTCTTTCCGAATTTTTCCATGCCGTTTCGAAGTCATCTCTGAAACGGTTTATTCTATCAGAGTCACGTAAGATTCTTAGGTCGGAATACTCTGGATTAGTTTGCCAGGCAACTAGTTCTTTATCAATCACAATAAACTGACGTTTGTCGGCTTCTTTTTGATTGCTTTTATAAACACGTATGGCTATTTTGTCGCTTAAGCGCTGATAGAGTCTTACGAATTCGTCACTTCGTTTACTGGGACGTGTTTTTTCTAATAAAATATTTATTTGGTGGCGATTGGATTCTATGGCTTTCGATTTTAAGCTGCTTATCAATTCTCTTTTGCAAAGTAAGGGATGATTTACATCGCTTAGCTTTATAAACACCTGTTTAGTTGAATTACCTATTGTGTTTGTTAACATGTTTACTGCATCGCTAAAAACTAAGCTCTCAACAGAAAGAATTTCTTCGGCGTTTTGATGTGGAATTCCCGCTTCATCATATACATCACCTATTGCTTTGAAGCCATTCTTTAGATAAAAGGGTAAGGCATGACATTGAGCATGCATATAGGTTTTTGTTATTCCTTCTCGTCTAGCGATTTTAATAAGCTGTGTTAAAACGGCTTTACCTAACTCTTGACCACGAAATTCTTTTAACACAGCCATGCGTCCAATTTTACCATCGGTGTCTAGACGGCCAGTAGCAACGGCTTTGCCATCTAGTTCAACTAATGCGTGCCAACACTCGGTGTCTCTGTCATCCCATTCAAGATCTTTTGGTACATTTTGTTCTTGGATAAATACCACTTTACGAATTTCTCGTAATAATTCTTTATCTTCAGACCAAATTGCTTCGCGAGTGATTAGTGACATAGTTGTTTGTTTTTTATGGATTCCTGCCTACGCAGGAAAGACGAACCAAAAATATTTAAAAATACAATGTCTTCCCTGTGAAGGCAGGGATCCATGCTTAAATACCTTAAATTCCCTTAGCAAGCTTAATCGCATCACCAATATATGATGCAGGAGTTAATTCCATTAAACGTGTTTTCTCAGAATCCGGAATATCTAAACCAGTAATAAACTCTTTTAGGCTCGATTGACTAATTCCTTGCCCACGTGTTAAAGCCTTTAATTGTTCATAAGGGTTTTCACAAGCGTAACGACGCATTACGGTTTGTATGGCCTCACCAAGAACTTCCCAGTTGGCATCAAGGTCAGCTGCAAGACGTATTGGATTAACTTCTAGCTTGTTTAACCCTTTCAAGGCAGATGTCCATGCAAGTAAACTATGACCTGCTGCAACTCCGAGATTACGTAATACGGTTGAATCAGTTAAATCGCGTTGCCATCTGGAAATAGGCAGTTTCTCAGCAAAATGATTAAGTAAAGCGTTGGCAATTCCTAAATTACCTTCAGCATTTTCAAAATCAATAGGATTGACTTTATGTGGCATGGTGGAAGAACCGACTTCACCAGCAACCAAGCGTTGCTTAAAGTACGCTTGAGAGATATAACCCCAAATATCTCTGCAAGCATCTATTAGGATTACATTGAAGCGAACCAAAGAGTGACAGTACTCCGCAATCCAGTCATGTGGTTCAATTTGAATGGTATAAGGATTAAAGTCTATTCCTAAACTGGTCACAAAGTCTTGTGAAATTGCAGCCCAATCAAGTTCAGGGTAAGCAATTTTATGTGCATTGTAGTTGCCAACTGCGCCATTGAATTTGCCTAATATCTCTACTTGTTGAAACTGACGTAATTGTTTCTCTAGGCGATGTGTAATATTGGCAAACTCTTTACCCAAGGTGGTAGGTGAAGCGGTTTGTCCATGGGTGCGTGAGAGCATAGGGAGTTCTGCAAACTCATGAGAAAGTTCTCTGAACTTCTTAATCACAGATTGCATATAGGGAACCAGTTGATGGTCTCTGGCATCTCTGCACATTAAGGCATAGGAAAGATTGTTTATATCTTCAGAGGTACAGGCAAAGTGGGTGAATTCGCTAGCCGCTTTCAATTCAACATTAGTCGCCATAGTTTCCTTGATTAGATACTCAACCGCTTTTACATCGTGATTGGTAGTGGCTTCAATTTCTTTAACTCTTTCCGCTTGTTCTAACTTGAAATCTTCAACCAAACTATCCAGCAATGCATTGGCATCGGCGCCAAAGTGCTTAACTTCGTCTAATCCTTCTAGTTTAGAAAGATACTGTAACCAGCGAACTTCAACTTGAACGCGATAACGAATGAGTCCAAATTCACTAAAAGTTGAACGTAAATCCGACACTTTATTGCCATAGCGACCATCAATAGGCGAAATAGCGGTAATCGGGCTAAGATTTGAGGTGAGTTTCATACGCTGTCCAAGTACAATGTTAAGTTTATTAATCGCGTATTTTAACTTATCTTCAGACTTACTTTTTAGATAAGTAACACGCTTAAACTTGAACACCGGATCGGAGCAGTAATGAGCAGCAAATTTAGAATTGAAAAAGACAGCATGGGTGAACTTAAAGTACCTGAGAGTGCTTTATGGGGAGCGCAAACTCAACGCGCTGTCGAAAATTTTCCAATTAGTGGTTTAACTGTACCACGCAGCTTTATTCGCGCTTTGGGCTTGGTTAAATGGGGGGCAGCTGAAGCCAATAAAAATTTAGGCTTGTTGGATGATAAGCGAGCTTCTGCCATTCAAAGCGTTGCCAAACAAGTATCAAAGGGTGATTTTGATGCTCACTTCCCAATCGATATTTTTCAAACGGGGTCTGGCACTAGTTCAAATATGAACACTAACGAGGTCATTTCACACGTAGCTACCGAACAAGCTAGTATTGATGTGCATCCGAATGATCATGTGAATATGGGGCAGAGTAGTAATGATGTAATTCCAACTTGTATTCATGTCAGTGCTGCCTTAGCAACACATGAGAAATTAATTCCGGCATTAGGACATTTATACAGAGTAATGAAAGCCAAAGCCGATGATATGGCTCAAGTTACCAAAACTGGGCGCACTCATTTGATGGATGCCATGCCGGTTACTATTGGGCAAGAGCTGGATGGTTGGGCTGCACAAATAGATTCCAGTATAAATCGCCTTCAAGCAAGCCTTCCTCGCATCCATAAACTTGCCCAAGGTGGCACAGCGGTTGGAACGGGCATCAATGCTCACCCTGATTTTGGCAAAACTTTTGCGGATGCTCTGGCAAAAGAAACGGATATCCCTTTTGAGGCTAACGATAACTATTTTGAAAGCATAGGCACACAAGATGCAGCCGTTGAGTTGTCTGGACAATTGAAAGTCATCGCGGTTAGTTTTATGAAAATTGCCAATGATTTACGTTGGATGAATTCTGGCCCATTAGCGGGCTTAGGTGAAATAGCGCTTCAAGCATTACAGCCAGGGAGTTCTATTATGCCCGGTAAGGTTAATCCGGTAATACCTGAAGCCGTTTGTATGGTTTCGGCTCAAGTGATTGGTAATGATTCAACCATTACGGTTGCGGGTCAGGCAGGTAACTTCCAGCTGAATGTGATGTTGCCAGTCATTGCTTATAACTTACTGCAGAGTATAGAAATACTTGCCAATGCAGCGGTATTATTAGCTGATAAATCCATTGCCACTTTTACGGTAAATCAAGATAAACTGGATCAAGCTTTATCACGAAACCCGATTTTGGTTACTGCATTAAATGCCGTTATTGGTTACGATTTAGGGGCTGCTATTGCTAAGCAAGCTTATAAAGAAGGGCGTCCAGTATTGGATGTGGCCATGGAAAATACCGACCTTTCTGAAGATGAACTTAAGCGTTTATTAGATCCGTATGCGCTTACAAAAGGTGGTATACAAAAGCGTTAATTTATATTTTAAATAACATTAAATAAGAACAATAAATAATTGAATAATAAAGAAATAATACCCTTAATTCAGTCTAAGCTCTCACCTGATCCTATTGCTGATTTTGTCACATTCAAACAGTGGCCAGATTTTGGTGAGCGTTTAAATCATTTTGTTGATGAGTTACCTAGTTTACGCCAAGCATCCGTGATGATTCCGATAGTGACTGCAGCGGATGAACCTTATGTGCTGTTTACAGAGCGTTCACGAAACATGACCAATCATCCGGGACAAATTAGTTTTCCGGGTGGAGGACAGGAAGGTACTGAGACTTTGTTACAAACAGCAATTCGTGAAGCCGAAGAAGAAATTGGCTTACCGCAGAATCAGGTTAGGCCTTTGGGGTACTTACATAAATACCCAACTATCAGTGCGTTTCAAGTCACCATTGTAGTCGCTGAAGTTCTTGGGGAATTTACGCCAAAATTACAAACGGAAGAGGTCGTCTCTTTAATACGTGTGCCACTCTCTTATTTGATGGATAAGCGTAATCATGAATTAGTTCCTATTGAATTTAATGATGAAAAAATTCGAGTTGCTGAAATTAATTTTGAAGGGAATCGAATATGGGGTGCTACAGCTGGCATGATAGTCCATCTCTATGAAACGCTTTATCTCTAGTCAATGAGTGCAATAAACAAATTACTCAATATCATGCAACAGCTGCGCGACCCTGAAACCGGTTGCCCATGGGATATAGAACAAAACTTTAAAAGCATTGCTCCTTATACCATTGAAGAAGCCTATGAGGTCGCTGATGCGATTGAACGTGATGATTTATTGGATCTTAAGGATGAATTGGGTGATTTGCTTTTACAGGTAGTATTTCATAGTCAAATGGCTTCAGAAGCCAACGAGTTTAATTTTGAAGATGTAGTAGATGCCATTTGTGACAAAATGACGCGTCGTCATCCACATGTTTTTTCCGGGGAAACTATCGAAAGTGCTGAAGCTCAAACAAAGAATTGGGAATCCCTAAAGGCTCAAGAACGGGCACTTAAAATGAGTCTTAGAAGTTCAACTGAATTCCAAGCTGAGGACTCTATTCTAGCCAGTGTGACAGCTAAACTGCCTAGTTTGGTGAGAGCAAGAAAACTTACTAAAACCGCAGCAAAGGTTGGCTTTGATTGGAGCGATGCAGGCTCAGTCATGCACAAGGTCGATGAAGAGCTCACTGAGTTAAAAGAAGCAATAGCGTCTAATGACCAAGAACATATCGCTGAAGAGTTTGGTGATTTGATGTTTGTTATGGCAAATTTAGCCAGAAAACTTAAAATAGATCCTGATGCAAGTCTGCGTTCTGCCAACCAAAAGTTTATACGTCGTTTTCACTTCATTGAAAAAGAACTGCTTAAGCAATCAAAATCAATTAATGATGCAAATCTTGAAGAGATGGATGCACTCTGGGAAGTGGCGAAGCTTGTGGAAAAAAATACGTGATTTACATGCATTACTTATGTAAATTTAGAAAACATATGTACATATACTTTATAGATTGTTTACTGTGAGTTTTCATACCCAACAAAAACTACCTTATTTACATATCGACAGGCAAGATGGTTTGCCTAGCGGACAAGTGCATAATTTGGCCATTACCAGCGATGGAAACGTTTGGATGTCAACTCCGGCTGGTTTATCGCATTATGATGGTGTACGAGTAAATACTTATACACAAAAGAACGGTTTAGGCACTCACGGACTCAGAACTGTGTATACCTATAATAGCGATGAGCTTTATATAGGAACGGATGCGGGCCTTGACCACGGCTTAGCAATAAAAACAGAATTTGTTCAATTAATTGCACCAAAGCATTGGCAGCATGGTTTTATAGAATGTGTACTTAAAATTCCTGATGGAAGTTTTTATCTAGGTACGGCAAAAGGTTTATTTCACTACAGACCAGGTGAAGGCGATAGAGCCACTTCTACAGAGCTTGTTTTTAACGGTTTTATCAAGCATTTAATCGCGACAAAAAATAATGAATTATGGGTTTGTGGCAAACCTTTTGGTGTCGTAAAGTTCGATAGTCTTTTACATTTAAATGAACCGCTCTTTCGTCTTGAAATAGACAATGAAGTTGCCACCATAGCTCTAGATGCTAACGATCAAGAGAGTTTGCTCATTGGGGGAAGCTTTGGTGTTCAAAAAGTTGACAGTGAAGGTTACACCGTAACAAGCTTGATAGATGCTATTCCCGAAACTAAAGTGCAGAGTATCCATAATTATTCTGATGAATTATGGATAGGGACAAGTAAAGGCTTGTATGTCATCAATTCACTAGGTGAGAAATTATCTTATTCTCATACTGATTTGAAATTGGCATTATCAACTATACAAGTGACTGACATTAAAACGGATGAAGTTGGAAATGTTTGGGTTTCTACACATAAAAATGGAGTGTATAAAATTAGTTTCATGCGGCAGTTTTGTGTGGAGTATGAATACCCTAATTTTGAATCAATTTTCGCTATTAGACAATCAAAAAGTCACAGCTATACGTATTTACTTGCCTCAAAGTCAGGTCTTTATACATACAGCAAATTAGCGGGTGTAAAACCATTTGAATTTGTGTCTGAGTTTAAAGAGCATATCTGGGATGTGCATGAATCAAATTCTGGTCATATATGGTTGGCTACACAAGTAGGCTTGTTTTTGTTTTCTGAAAGTAAAGGGCTAACTAAAATTGGCCCTGAGCATCCTGTGTGTCAAGCGCCAAATCGCTGTTTGTTAGAAACTGAGGACTATAAGGTTTATCTAGGAACACAAAATGGGCTTGCCCGAATTTCACCTGACGGTGAGATTCAAGAAATCACAGATGCTTCTGGCCAAAGCATTGGTTATGTTTACGGTCTCGAAGCAAGTGCTAACAATAATTTCTATATTAGTACCATCGGTAATGGGGCATGGTATGTAAATGCTCAAGGCGTAAAACGACTAGGGTCCCAATTTATTGGAGTTAGGGATAATGTATATTGCATTTCTGAGAGCGATAGTGGTTCTTTAGTCATATTGTGTAATAACAAAGTCATTCTTAAACCCAAAGATTCAGAAGATAAAATCCTTTTTGAATCTAATCACGCGATTGCTGGTTGGAGTGCTAAATGGGATAAAAATGACAACATATGGATAGGTACATCCTCTGGGTTACTACAATTTGATAGCAATACAGGATTACTCAAGCGGAATTTTGAATCCTTACCCGGTGGTGAACTTTGGGAGTTCAATTCAAGTAATAGCTTAGTTATGGGTGAACAAGGTGAGTTTTTCTGTGGCTTAAGAACTAATTTCACCTTATTGGAAACTAAAAAGCTACGTAATATAACGACTAAACCTACTATTAATTTAAGTGCTTTTGAATGGGAAAATGCTGAAAAATATTTACTTAATCCTAAGCATGTTAAACAAGGAAACTGGTCGCTTAGTTTTGATTTCGATACGTCATGGACTTTAGATGAAAGCAATTTACAATTTAAGTACAGATTAACTGGGTTCAATAAAGAGTGGTCTATCGTTCAAAAGCTAACTAAGCTGCGTTTTAATTCATTACCAATTGGTAAATACTCTTTAGATGTTCAAGCATATTCTCCATTGTTTGGTTGGGGTGAAATTTCAAGTCTTTTTTCTTTTCAGGTAAGTGCCAATAGCCGATTTGGGGCCTTATTAAGATTTCTAATTGTCCCAATTTTTAATGTTACTCAAGCCATAAAAAATAACTGGCAAATTCTTACTTTACAAGATACCGAAAATAAAATAAGTGCTCTTATTAAAGACAAAATTTTAGAATTTGAACAAGATAAAAACGATTTGATATTGGAAAATCAAGCGCTTTCTAAGCAATCCAATATTGACTCCTTAACAGGGGTGGGCAACCGTAGGGCATTTGATAATTATTTAGAGAGCATGATTGATCAGGCAGTACGACATAAGCTTCAATTGTCTCTTATACTTTTGGATGTAGACAATTTCAAAAACTATAACGATACCTATGGACATATCAAAGGCGATGAAGCCTTACAAGAGATAGCCAGAATTGTTAAAAGTGTAATGCGAAAGTCTGGTGATTTTTTAGCCCGATACGGAGGAGAGGAGTTTGCAATTGTTTTGCCAATTTCAAATGCGAACAGTGCTTCAGCATTAGCTAAACGCATATCCGATGCAACTAAAGTGGCGAATATCGAACATCGGTCTCAAAAACATAGAGAGTATTTGACCTGTTCGATGGGAATTGTTTCAGTGAATTTTGCTGAAAGTGCACCTATTAATGCGCGAACTTTAATTAAAGCGGCTGACGACAAGCTTTATCAGGCCAAAAGCCAGGGCAAAAATCAACATTTGGTCTCTGAAATATCAGCTGACTTATAAAAATAATCAATACTTTCAATGGTTCAGACTCCATTCAGTCTATAAAACGTAGACTAGCGGCACAAATTAAAGAAATTGGTGATTTTTATGCAAGTATCTAAAAAGTTAATCATAAGTTTAGCGACTGCTTCCTTGGCAGTTATCCCAAGTTTATCCGCCGAGTATTCTGATTATTCGGAAAATTCACGTTACTCGAGTAATCAAACCCGTTATGTTTATGCGGATGTCATTGATACCCAGCCAATCAAACGATATGTAACGGTATCTCGTCCAGAGCGTGTTTGCGAAGAAGTGGAATATCACCCTCGACGCCATCGCCGTCATAACTCTTCTGGTGGAACCATTGCTGGTGGATTATTAGGTGGCGTAATTGGCAGACAATTTGGTGGTGGAAAAGGGCGTGATGCTGCCACAGTTGCTGGCGTGTTAATTGGTTCTGCCATTGGACATGATAATGAAGTCAACAAAGAACGTCGCCATAAAGACCAACGCCATGAGACAAGAACGCGTCAAGAATGCTCAACTCGCTACACGCGTAGTCAAGAAGAGCGAATTGATGGTTACAATGTCACTTATAGCTATCTGGGTGAAACCTTTAACACGCGTACTCGTTATGAGCCAGGAAAGCAAATTCGTCTAGCAGTAAACGTACGACCTGTAGAAGAAGAACATCAGTCACATACCGATAGGTACTCGGACACGGATTCCTCTTATGATCGCTATGCTGACAATTCTTATTATTCTGATGACGATGATTGAATAGAAAAGCTTAATTAATTCACTTTAAACAAGTACAATATTGCTATGAGAGATTCAACTAAATCAAAATCAAAGCTTCTTAAAACGCTGCCGAAAATCTTATCGGCAGTGTTGCTAATGGTATGCCTGAATTTTAGTACTCAACTTTCAGCCGATTTTGGTTTACTTAAAGATGCAGACAATATCTTTGCCCAACTTGAAGTCGATAAGCCTAAAGTACAAAAAGACTTAATCGATCGAAAACGTAGTCGTAGCCGTAATATCGAACGAGCTAAAATTCGTTTTAGTTTAGATCAAGCCGCAAGAAGAGCGCGTAGCCAATCTGGTGGGCGTGTAATTAAGGCCCAAACTTCATGGCGTAACGGGCAACCTGTACATACGATTCGTATATTGTCAGATGACAAACGTGTAAAAACTTATCGCTATGATGGCGTAAGTGGACGTAGACTGTAAATTAATAGACTGATAAAGGAACTCTTCAATGCGAATGTTAATTATAGAAGATGATCAAAATTTAAATGAATCCTTAAGTACACATTTTAAAGACTCAGGTTTTGTGATTGATACCGCACTAGATGGCCAAGAAGGTTTATATTTAGGTAAAGAGTTTGATGCAGATATTGGAATCATCGATTTAGGTCTGCCAGAGATATCGGGCATTGACGTTATTAAGCAGTTACGTGAGGCTGGTAAACAATTTCCTATTTTAATTTTAACCGCTCGTGATTCTTGGCAAGATAAAGTTGAGGGTTTGCAAGCGGGTGCTGATGATTATGTTACAAAACCGTTTCATCTTCCTGAAGTCGAAGCACGAGTTAATGCCTTAATTAGACGTGCAGGCGGTTGGGCACAACCGGTTATGCAATGTGGTCCTATTGCCTTAGATACAAGAAGTGAAACTGTCTCGGTAGATGATGAAACCGTTGAGCTAACTTCATACGAATATCAAGTTTTACATTATCTTATGGTCAATGCTGGCAAGGTGATTTCTAAAACAGAACTTACCGAGCACCTTTATTCACAAGACTATGAACGCGATAGTAATGTGATTGAGGTTTTTGTTGGTCGCTTACGCAAAAAACTGGATCCGCAAAACAGCGTTAAACCGATAGAAACCATACGTGGTCGTGGGTATCGCTTAACTCTTAAACGCAAAAGTGACGAAGAAGAATAATTAATGCGTTCACTGTCAGCGCGACTCCTAACAGCTCTCAGTATATTACTTATTATTGCACTAACTATTACTGCAGTGATTCTGGATGGTGTGTTTCGTAGAGCAGCAGAAGACTCGACCGCAGAACGCTTAAACACCCAATTAATATTATTAATGTCATCAGCCGAAATAGACGCTGAGGGTCAATTTTCTATGCCAGAGACATTACCTGAAGCACGCTTTATGACTCCGGGTTCAGGGCTATTGGGGTTTGTTAATAATGATGAAAATCAAATCTGGAAATCTGAATCTGCTGTAGGCATGCAAGATGCAAAATTTGACAATAATCCAATTGGCCAAAATTCCTTCTCAAAACGTAGCTATAGTGAACAAGATTACTTTCAACAATCACTAGGAGTTGAGTGGGAAATTGATACCGATAAATATCAATCTTTTGTTTTTACTACTGCCGAAAGTTTAGAACCCTATTATGCTCAATTGAAAACCTTTCGTACTCGTATGTTTAGCTGGTTTGCATTTTTGGTTGTTTGTTTAGTTGCCATTCAAGCTTCGTTAATGCGATGGATATTGATGCCTTTACGTAAAATTGCCAACGAAGTCAGTGAAATCGATCAGGGAAAGCGTGATCTCTTAAGTGCTGACTACCCGACGGAGTTACAAGGTGTCACCACTAATACCAATGCATTAATTAAAGCTGAGCGTTCTCGAATGGAGCGTTATCAAAATACCTTAGGTAATTTAGCACACAGTCTAAAAACACCTCTCGCAGTAATCCAAGCTACTACCGAATCTAAAGAAGCCAATAAAAAAGTAATTTTTGAGCAAGTTAAGGTCATGAATGATATTGTTGGTTATCAATTAAAGCGTGCAGCAACAGTGGGGCAAGTTACGCTTGGATTAGAACCAGTGAGTGTTTCTAATGTCAGTAGTGACATTATTTCAGCTTTGAAAAAAGTCTATGCCGACAAAAATTTAGTATTTGATAATCAGGTTGAACCCAGTGTGTTATTTTATGGCGATAAAGGTGATTTGACTGAAGTTATTGGCAATCTGTTGGATAATGCGTGTAAATGGTCAAAATCCACAGTTTCGATTTCTGCCGTTTCTTTGGCGCAAAATGATAAACGAAGTGGCTTAAAAGTAATCATAGAGGATGATGGTAAAGGAGTGACGGATTCGCAAAAAAGCATCATTATGCAACGTGGTAAGCGAGCGGATGAATCTACACCAGGTCATGGAATCGGTCTCTCAGTGGTTAAAGAAATAACTCAAAGTTATCAAGGAGCGTTGCAAATTTCTGACAGTACGCTGGGTGGAGCCAAATTTACGGCATTATTTTCAGCATTTTGAGGGAAATAAACGACTGTGAATAGAACTTTTGTTTAATTCTATAACACATTTGTTTTGCTAAACACTCAGCACTTTCTCAATTTTGTGCATTCGCACAAAAATATTTTCTTTTTTCATGCTGCAAAACGTACTAAAACCGAATTGAAAAATTTCATTTAATTACTTAAAAACTAGCGTTAAGCGTCTGTTTTTAGTACATTTAAGATATAGAAATATAAAAATAAATGAATTAAGGAGCTCTTATGAAAGTTGGTGTTGTAATTTGCTCATCAGCAGATTTGCCCAGATCGTATATTCAAGCGAATGACTTGAATATCATGCCCATTAGTCTTAAGTTTGAAGATAGTGAATTTGTTGATGTTCGAGATCCAGAAGCAACACAACAGTTTTATAGAAATTATTTAGCGGATAAAGACTTAGAGGCTAATACTGGACCTTACACGGTCAATCAAATTAAAAATTGGTTCTTAGATGAGCTCGTGCTTAAGTACGATCGCGTTTTAGTCTTATCTTTAACTTCAACTCGCAGTCCAATCTTTGAAAATGCAACCAAGGCATCTTTTGCTATTTTGCGTGGCTATCGACAAAAACGTAGAGACGCCGGAATCAAAGGTTCGTTTTCCTTACGAGTGATTGATACAAAAAGTTTATTTTGTGGTGAGGCGGTAATTGCATACGAAACCATAAGATTAATCAAAGAAGAGAAAGTGGCTTTTGACAAACTTCGCCCACGTATTGAGGAACTCACTAAACATACTTACGGATTTTTAGTACCCAATGATTTGTATTACTTGCGTAATAATGCCAGACGTAAAGGGGATAAGAGTTTGGGGGCTATGAAGTATTTGCTCGCAAAGGGTTTAGATATAAAGCCAATTATGTGCGCTCATCAAGGTGAAACTTATGCACACGATAAAGGCAAGGGTTTTGATGCAACCGTTACCAAGCTTTTTGAGCAGGCCAAAAAGGCAATCGATGATGGTTTGAAAGTTCCTGTTGTTTGCATGAGTTATGCCGGAGATCCAAATGTGATTACTTCACGGGATGATTATAAAAGTTTTATAAAACACGCTGAAAAAAATGACATACAAAGTACTATGGCAGTCATGAGTACAACGGCAGGCATTAATTTAGGACCAGGTGCCTTTTGTCTGGGCTATGCCACTATTGATTAAATTTAGTTTTATCATATTTCTTGTCCTAATCCATGGCAATGCCATGGTTTTTTTTTATTTCAGGCTCTAAAATAGCCCTCACGATTATCACTGTCATGAATCTTTAGGAAAACACATGCGTTTTGTATTGATTAGTATTTTTATCATTTCATTTACCTGGCTTGGTTCTTCTCTGTCAGCTTCAGAATCAATAGATGAAGCTAGTTCACTGCATCAAGTAACTAAGCAAACTAGACCAAAAATTGGTTTAGTTTTAAGTGGTGGCGGGGCTAGGGGAGCGGCTCATATTGGAGTACTAAAAGCGCTTGAAGAAAACCGCATTCCAGTTGATGTGATCGTTGGTACCAGTATGGGGTCTATCGTTGGCGGCTTGTATGCTGCGGGCGTTTCTCCAGAAGAACTGGAATATATTGTTGAGAATACCGATTGGGACGCAGCACTTAGCCCCAGTCCACGCCGTGATTTACTGTCTTATCGTCGTAAAAGTGACGATAGAAAATACCTATTGGGCTTTGAGATGGGTATAAAAGACTCAAAGGTACGTTTACCGCAGGGATTAATTAGTGGAAATAAGCTCAGTTTCATTCTTCGTTCAGAAGTTTTGCGAGCCGATAATGTAGGACACTTTGATAATTTAGCTATTCCATTTCGAGCGGTAACCACCAATATAGAATCA
The DNA here is from genome assembly GCA_938039225.1 of uncultured Gammaproteobacteria bacterium. Taxonomy (GTDB): domain Bacteria; phylum Pseudomonadota; class Gammaproteobacteria; order Steroidobacterales; family JABDMI01; genus JABDMI01. The sequence goes on along the minus strand of CALHVH010000052.1, from coordinate 4,016 downwards.
GGCGGTATGGTGGTCATAGAAGATGGAGACTTGTCTACAGCACTCAGAGCCAGTATGGCGGTACCAGGAGCCTTTACCCCGGTTAATCGAGATGGTGATTTATTGGTTGATGGTGGATTAGTCTCAAACTTACCGGTTGAAATAGCACAGCGACTTGGCGTTGATCATGTAATTGCCGTAAATATTGGCTCTGAAATTTATAGTTTAGAAAAACTCGGCAGTATTGTGGGTTTGACGGTACAAACGGTCAATGTACTTATTCAACAAAACATCGATCGTTCTATAGCCGCTCTTGAGCCTGGGGATGTACTCATCAAACCTGAGTTAGGTGATTTTGCGTCTACTAATTTTGCTGAAGCCAGTAGTCTTATTCCTATTGGTTATGCTGCTACCACAGAGTCTTTAAATCGATTGCTGGATTACCAGATTGATGAACAAAGTTATGCCGAGTGGCTTACAACACAAAGACGAAGTTTTATTTCTATTCCAGATATTGATGGCATTGAAATAAAAGGTAATGACAGAGTGAGTAGTGCTCAAATTAAAGCTCGTATGCAGTTAAAAGACACAGGTTTTCTGAATTTTACCCAATTAGAAAATGACTTGGAAAACATATACGCAATTGATGAATTTGAGTCAGTAGATTTTGAAGTGATTGAAAAGGGAGAGCAATCTACTTTAGTGATAAAAGTGAAAGAAAAGCCTTGGGGACCCAATTATTTTAGATTTGGCTTAAAAGTAGAAGACGATTTTGAAGGAGGCAATAGGAATAACCTGATTGCCAATCATCGTTGGACTCAAGTTAACAAATTAGGTGCTGAGTGGAGTAATGAAATCTCTATTGGTTCGGATCGTTTTCTGACAACTGAGTTTTATCAACCAATAAATTATTTAGGCAATCAGTTTATAGCTCCACGTCTTTCTTTGTCCGAAGAGAATATTGATTTTTTTGCCAACGAAAAACGTATTACAGAATATACACTTAGACGAGCTGATTTAGCTGTGGACTACGGTTACTATCTTAGGGCAGACACACAATTACGTGTTGGCGTACATTACGATAGAGTTGATGGCGAGCCTCGTATTGGTGATGCTAGCGTGATTCCAAAAGTAAATTTAAATCAAGCTGGTGTGCATTTTAATATTGTTCGTGACAGTTTGGATGATCCGTATTTTGCCAAAGATGGTTTTTTAGGTCAGTTTAAATATCGCTCCGAATTAGAGGGTTTAGGTTCAGATGTCGAATACGACAGTGCTAGCCTTGCTCTTACTAAAGTATGGACCACGAGTAAGCATACTTATAATGTAGGTTTTGAATTAGGTAGTAGTCTTAGTGGAGATATTCCAGCCTATGATGAGTTTTTCTTAGGTGGGTTTGGACGTTTATCAGGACTGCAAAGACGCGAACTACGTGGTGATAGAATCGCTTTAGCCAGATTTATGTATTCCCGCCCAATTGAAATTGCTGTGCCTGGAAGCCTTGGATTAAGTTTAGAAACTGGTAATGCTTGGGAAGATGGGCAGGGCTTTGATTTAGGCGAGTTACGTTATTCTGGTTCTCTCTTTTGGGGCTTTGACACACCATTAGGTGCGGTAATGTTAGCATACGGTTATGCTGATCAAGGAAGCCGCGCCTTCCATTTAATATTAGGACAGCCTTTTGAAAACTAACTACAACAATACTTTGTATCTATATGACAAAACAAACTAAAAACCGAATTTGCATTCTTACCACTGGCGGAACTATTGATAAGGTATATTTTGATGCCAGTAGCGAATTTGAAGTTGGTTCGCCGGTGATTGAACAAATACTTGAAGAAGCGAAGGCTAATATTGCTTATCGAGTATTGCCCTTATTTCGTAAGGACAGTCTTGAAATTAATGAGACTGATCGATTACAAATACGCAAAGCGGTAGAAGAGTGTGAAGAAGATTTAATACTGATTACTCATGGCACCGACACCATGACTGAAACCGCTAAACATTTGCACGCTTTAGGTAAAACGATTGTGCTTACTGGTTCGCTCAGTCCTGCAAGGTTTCGCTCTACCGATGCTATTTTTAATATCGGTTTGGCTCTGGGAGCCTTGCAAAGTATTACCCCGGGCGTTTATATCACAATGAATGGACAGGTTTTTGAGGCTGATAAGGTTATAAAAGATCAAGCCATGAAACAATTCGTGGCTTTATAGGGTCAGCTTTGCTGAAGTATATTATTTAATTAATAGATTATTAAACATTGGAGTTTGTATGAAGAATTCAAAACAAAAATTACTCGGCTTAATGCTATCGGCATTGTGTGTTAGTGCCACGTCTTATGCTCAACAAGAAGTCGTCATTGAAACGACCGATCTGGGCTCTGGTGTTTATATGCTAAAAGGTCAGGGTGGCAATATTGGTGTCTCTGTGGGTGAAGATGGTGTTTTCATGATTGATGATCAATTTGCACCCTTAAGTGACAAAATTAAAGCCGCAATTTCTGAAATTTCAGATCAACCAGTTAAGTTTCTTATTAATACACATTGGCATGGTGATCACACTGGTGGCAATGAAAATTTTGCAAAATCTGGCAGTGTTATTGTCGCGCATGAAAATGTCAGAAAGCGTATGAGTACTAAACAGGTCATGAAAGCCTTTAATCGTGAAGTACCTGCCTCACCACAGCTAGCGTTGCCGGTTATTACCTTTACTGAACAAGTGAACTTTCATTTAAATGGCGATGAGCTAAACGTCATTCATGTCCCTAATGCACATACAGATGGTGATGCAATCATTCATTTTAAAAAAGCAAATATCGTACATATGGGCGACACATTGTTTAATGGAAACTATCCATTCATCGATGTGGGCAGTGGTGGTTCTATCCAAGGCTTTCTGCAAAACCTTGAGAACGTGATTAACTTATCCGATGCTGAAACGCAAATAATTCCTGGGCATGGAAAAATGACCAATAAAGCCGAGCTTACGCTTTATCATGCAATGTTAGCTGACATATATAACAACTATAAAGTTCTCAATAAACAAGGTAAAAGTATTGAGGAAATCACAGAAATTGGTATCAGTAAAAAATACGATGAAAAATTTGGTAATGGTTTTATTAAGCCGGAATCACTATTGAAGTTTATTCACGCGAGCTCTATGGAGTCTTCAGAAAGTAAAAAACTTATTCAGCCTGATCATAAAGATTTACATGATCATGGAGCAGGGCAGAGCGCTCACTAACTTATAGTCTCTAAGTTTTTAACTATCCTCAGTTAACTTAAGCTTGCTGAGGATTTTTTTTAAGCCGAGTAATTTTCTTTGTAAACCCATAAATAATTAAAGCGGCAAGCAATGATTTGATGAGCCCTGCCGTTATAAATGGTTTTACCCCTGAAAAAAATGCTTTACTAAAGCCAATGTTTTTTGAAAGCCATAGCCAACCTAAGAACAGAATAATCGCATGGGCTGAAATGCTAATTACTAGATGATAATAAAATTTATTGGAATAAGTTTTCTGATAACTGTATGAAATAAAAATACTTGCCAGAAAAAACCCACATAAATAGCCACCAGTTGGCCCCAATAAGTGTTGAATACCGTGACCTGAATTTGAAAAAACGGGTATCCCACCCAGGCCGGCAATTAAATACCCAAGCACTGCAAATACACCCAAATACTTTGGTAATAAGGCAACAAGTACAATAATAACTAAGGTTTGTGCACTTAAATGTATTTCAGTAGCTGGTACAGGAATATTGATTAGCGTAGCTATATAAATTAAACATGAACCTAAAAGTGATAGTAGTAACTGAGGGATAAATTTTTTCATCGGATGCCAGCACGAAATGTTAATAAAAAAATAGGAGCCATAAGCTCCTATTTAAACAATACGATTTAAGATTTACTTCTTTTTAGCATTTGCTATAGATTCCGAAATAAATCGTTTCGCTTCTTTCGCATCACCCCAATGATCAACCTTAACCCATTTGTTGGGTTCTAAGGCTTTGTATTGTTCAAAGAAATGAGCAATACGA